>NZ_JANSJC010000003.1:0-184666 GCF_047462375.1 Synechococcus sp. H55.8
TGTATTGGGAAGGGCTAGGCTTTGGCATGATTTGCTCCCTAGAAATTGTGAAGCAATACATCCAGAATCAGTCAGAGGGTGCTATCCATCCCCACTGTATAGACGGTGGGGAATTCCGCACCTTACGTTAAAGGCATACGATCCGATTGCCCAGCTATTGGCGATCACCGGCAGCCTGGTAGTTATAGCCATCTCAAATGGTAATAAAACATTTCTCTGCGTCGTCATTACTACGCAATGCTGTCGCGAACGCGCCGCTCTAACTCCCCTCTCCCTCTGGGAGAGGGGCTGGGGGTGAGGGCCAGCGGCAAAGTGTCTTCGTCTTGTTTGAAACGACTATATGCCCCTTGGCTAGACGGCTGCCTCAAAGGGATCCGCGCTGCGCTGAAGCTGGGTGGATAATTTGGGAATCACCTGCAGCTTGAACTGTTGCTCGAAGGCCTTTTTCTTCTCGTTCAAGCTCCACAGCTCCAGGGCACAGTCGTCGTTGGGATGCCTGGGATCCAAAATCAGCTCCATCTGGCGGGGGCCTTCTCCCAGAAGCTGAAAGCGGCAGTGGAGCCCTTGGATGGCCTGCAGGCGGCGGCGATCCAGAGCACAGGCCATGCGCAACAAGGGGCTAAGTTCCAACACCACTTGGCGATCCCGCTCGTCGCTGAGGCGCTGGAAGTTCTCGTGCTTCTTCTTGGGGGGCGACTTGCGGTGGTAGCGGGCCAGGTTGGCGATCACCTCCACCTCTTCTTCGTTAAAGCCCAACAGCTCCCCGTGGCGGATCAGATAGTAGGAGTGCTTGTGGTGGGCGGCATGGCTGATGAAGTGGCCGCAGTTGTGCAGCATGGCGGCCGCCCAGAGAAGAGCCCGCTCCCGGGATCCCCAGGAGTGCAGGATGCCGCGGGTTTGATCGAAAAGGCTGAGGGCAAACTCCGCCACCCGCTCGGCATAGGGGATCTCCACCTGATATTTTTCCGCCAACTTGAGGACGCTGCGCCGCCGCACCGAGCTGTGGTAGCGCAGCCGATCTTCAATGAGCCCCTGGCCGATCATCCAATCTACGATCAGCCCTTCCCGCAGCGCCCGCTCGCAAAACTGGATCCGCTCCACCCCCAGCAGGCTCATCACCTCCTCCAAGATGACCGCCCCGGCCAGGATGATCTCCCCGCGTCTTTCTCCCAGACCGGGCAGCTTTTGCCGCTCGGCTACCGTGAGAGAGCGCAGCTCTTTGACATAGCCCCGCAGGGCTTCCAGGCTGAACTCATACCCCTGCAGGCGAGTGGGGGGAGCACCCAACCGGCGGCGGGCATCCAACTGGGCCAGGCACTCGATGGTGCCGGAGGTGCCCACCAAGGTCAGGGATCCCGGCTGTTGGGAAGCAGCAACGATGCGCCTCATCTGCTCGATGGGAGCTTCCAGCATGCCGCGGATGTGTTGTCGCAGGGCCTGCAGCTCGGCAGGGGTGGGTGGGTCGTGGCGCAAAAACGCTTGGGTCAGGCGCACCGCTCCCACCTTGATGCTGCGCAGGAACTCCGGCTCTTGGCCGTTGCCCAGAATCAGCTCGGTGGAGCCGCCACCGATATCCACCACCGCGTGCAGCCGGTTGTGGAACTCCATGGCCGAGAGCACGCCCAGGTAGATGCGGCGGGCTTCCTCCTGGCCTGAGATCAGCTCTACCCGCAGGCCCAGCTCCCGCTCGATCCGCTTCAAAAACTCCGGCCCATTGGGGGCTTCGCGCACGGCACTGGTGGCCACCGCAACAATATCTTGCACCTGAAAGCTTTCAGCAAGGCGGCAAAACCGCTCCAGAGCCACCCGCGCCCGTTCCATGGCGGCAGGCGTCAGGGCGCCTGTCTGGCTGCAAAACTCTCCCAGGCGGACGGTGGCTTTTTCGCGGGAGATGATGGTGAAGCTGGGGATGTGGGGGTTGATGCGCACCACCACCATGTGCAGGGAGTTGCTGCCCACATCGATGGCGGCGATAACCGGAGCAACTCCAGATTCAGAAGAGGAGACCGGTTTCGCTTCAGAGGCGGCGGCAGAGCGTTCGGCAAGGTTGGCGAGCGAAGAGACCATGAATCGAAGGGGTTGCCACACTTCTAGAATACTGTGTGCTTTCCCCCCTTTTTCCTGGCCGGGTTGTGGGCTGAGGTTCGAGGGGGCAATTCCCCCTGCCTGGGATCCCGTCTGCCCTGGGCTCAGCCTAAGATAGGGACACGGATAGTCGTTTTTTTGTCGTTAAGCGGGTTCCGATGTCTCAACCAGCCGCGTCGCCTCAGCAGGCCAACAGCCCTCTCAAGCTGCTGCGTACCCACGAATCTCCCAAGCTGGAGCGCATCCGCCACACCACTTCCCACGTTTTGGCGATGGCGGTGCAAAAGCTGTTTCCCAAGGCCCAGGTCACCATCGGCCCGACGACCGACTACGGCTTCTACTACGACTTTGACCATCCCCAGCCCTTCACCCCGGAAGATCTGGAGCGCATCAAAAAAGAGATGCAGGCGATCATCAAGAAAGGCTTGCCGGTGATCCGCGAGGAGGTGAGCCGGGAAGAAGCCAGGCGCCGCATTGAAGCCCTCGGCGAGCCTTACAAGTTGGAGATCCTGGACAGCATCCCCGAAGGCGAGCCGATCACCATTTATCATCTGGGGGACGAGTGGTGGGATCTCTGTGCCGGCCCCCACGTGGAAAACACTAAGGAGATCAACCCCAAAGCTTTTGACCTGCTCAGCGTGGCCGGCGCCTATTGGCGGGGGGACGAGACCAAGCCCCAGCTTCAACGCATCTACGGCACCGCCTGGGAGACGCCGGAGGAGCTGAAGGAATACAAGCGGCGGCTGGAAGAGGCCAAACGGCGGGATCACCGCAAGCTGGGCAAGGAGCTGGGCCTTTTCATCTTTTCCGACGAGGTGGGGCCGGGCCTGCCCCTTTGGACCCCCAAAGGAACTACCCTGCGCTGGGTGCTGGAGGATTTTCTCAAGCAGGAGCAGCTCAAGCGGGGCTATCTGCCGGTGGTGACGCCCCACATCGCCCGCGTGGATCTGTTCAAGATCTCCGGCCACTGGCAAAAGTATCGAGAAGACATGTTTCCCCTGATGGCGGAAAGCGAAGAAGCGCGGGCGGCGGAGCAGGGCTTTGTCATGAAGCCGATGAACTGCCCTTTTCACATCCAAATCTATAAATCGGAGCTGCGCTCCTACCGCGATTTGCCGCTGCGCTATGCCGAATTCGGCACCGTCTATCGCTACGAACAATCGGGAGAGCTGGGAGGGTTAACTCGCGTTCGCGGCTTCACAGTGGACGACGCCCATTTGTTTGTCCGCACCGATCAGTTGGAAGAAGAGTTTCTCAAGGTTGTCGATCTCATTCTGGTTGTTTTCGAGAAGCTCAGACTCAAGGATTTTCGCGCCCGCCTCAGCTTCCGCGATCCCAAATCCGATAAATACCTGGGATCCCCGGAAGAGTGGGACATGGCCGAAAATGCCATTCGGCGAGCGGTGGAGAAGCTATCAATGCCGCATTTTGAAGGGATTGGGGAGGCGGCTTTCTACGGGCCAAAGCTGGACTTTATTTTCCGCGACGCGCTGGATCGGGAGTGGCAGTTGGGCACGGTGCAGGTGGATTATCAAAACCCGCAGCGCTTTGATTTGTACTATGTAGCCGAAGACGGATCCCGGCAGCGGCCGGTGATGATCCACCGCGCTCCCTTTGGCTCGCTGGAGCGGCTCATTGGGATCCTCATCGAGGAATATGCCGGGGATTTTCCTTTCTGGCTGGCACCGGAACAGGTGCGCATTTTGCCCGTTTCCGACCAATACCTGGGCTATGCCACCCAGGTGCGGGATCACCTGCGGGAACAGGGGATCCGCGTCCACATCGATGCCGACAGCGACCGCCTGCCCAAAAAGATCCGCAACGCCGAGAAGGCCAGGATCCCCTTCATGCTCATTGTGGGAGAACAAGAACAGGCAACCGGCACAGTGAGCGTGCGCCAGCGCCACGGCCAAGACCTGGGATCCCTGACGGTGGCGGAGTTCCTGGCCCAGGCGCGAGCGCTGGACTAGCGGCGGTTAGGCTACCTGTTCCAGCAGCAGCTTCTCGTTTGAATCTGGTTGAAATGTCCATAGTCGTTTCAAACAAGGTTAAGACTCTTCGCTGCCGTCCCAAGCGCTCCGCGCCGCTGACGCGTTCGCCTTTGCCGGCAGGGGGTGTTGGTACCCCCGACCCCTCTCCCGCAAGGGGAGAGGGGAGCTAGAGATCAACCAGCAAGCTGTTTCATAACCGTTTGCAATGACTATAGTTACTTTGAACCGAGGTGAAACAGCCTGTCGATCTAAGCCGTTCTCCTGCCCATACGATTGTAGACAACAGCACTATCAACTGTAGCCCTTACTACAGTATTGCTTCCTTCATCGGAGATACACTTTTAGGCATCTGCAGCCTGACTCCAGAGCGACGGCTCAAGGATAGATCCGATGCCCAAAACGCTGTTTAAAGTTGACCTGACCAAGCCGATGGATCAACAGGATCTGCCAGGTCACAACCGCTGGCATCCTGACATCCCTGCGGTGGTTTCTGTGAACCCCGGCGAAGTCTTCCGAATTGAGTGTAAAGACTGGACGGATGGACAAATTAAGAACAACGATGATCCTTCCGACATTGAGCAGGTTGACCTAAGTGTTGTTCATGTTTTAAGTGGGCCTATTTGGGTTAACGGCGCCCAGCCTGGAGATATCCTGATCGTCGATCTGCTGGACATTGGGCCACTGCCGGGAGACGAGTGGGGGTTTACAGGTATTTTTGCCAAAGAAAATGGCGGAGGATTCCTCACCGATCATTTTCCCAATGCGGCCAAGGCCATCTGGGATTTTCAGGGTATTTACACCACTTCCAGACACATTCCTCATGTGCGCTTTGCCGGCATTATCCACCCTGGCCTCATCGGCTGCGCTCCATCCCACAAGTTGCTGGCAACTTGGAACAAGCGGGAGGCTGAGCTGGTTGCTTCGGCTCCTGATTTGCGCACTTACGGCGCGGGCCTATCTGGTAATCAGCCTGTGCTGGCCGCCTTGCCCAATCCCAAGAACGCGATTTTGGGAACCCTGCCCAAGTCAGAGTATGAGCGGGTTGCTGCCGAAGCGGCCCGGACGGTGCCCCCACGGGAGCACGGCGGTAACTGCGATATCAAAAACTTGTCTAAGGGAACACGGATCTACTTTCCGGTTTACGTGGAGGGTGCCAAGCTGTCGATGGGAGATATTCACTTCTCACAAGGGGACGGAGAGATCTCTTTTTGTGGCGCCATTGAAATGTCAGGCTATATCGATCTCCATGTTGATCTAATTAAGGGTGGCGTTGAGAAGTACGGATTGGTTAATCCCATCTTTAAGCCTGGCCCTGTAGAGCCGCGTTACTCAGAATATCTTGTCTTTGAGGGCATTTCTGTGGACGAGTTTACAGGTAAGCAACATTATATGGATGTTCACATTGCTTACCGACGTGCCTGCTTAAATGCCATCGAATATCTGAAAAAGTTTGGCTTTACGGGAGAACAAGCTTATCTCCTGCTCAGTTCTGCACCCGTGGAGGGCAGGGTGAGCGGGATCGTCGATATTCCTAATGCTTGCTGTACGGTGGCCGTTCCTACACAAATCTTCGAGATAGATATCCTACCCAGGTAAATCCTTAGCTGTTCTTAGATGTTTCGAGCCATCTTGATATCTTTCTCAAGTGTTGGAGTAAGAAGATGCCCCTGTATGAGTTTAAGTGTCAAAGCTGTGGTGAGTTTGAGTTATGGCGACCTCTGTCTCAATACCGGGATCCAGCGTACTGCCCCACTTGTAAGCAAGAGGGTAAGCGTCTTATTTCGGTTCCCATGATTCAACTTTCTAGTTCCTTGCCAGCTCCAAAGGGTGAAAGAGAACCTAAGTTGATCAGGCGGGAACAGCACTCAAACTCTGACTCAAACTCCCGAAGGTATCGACTCCAATCTTGTGGGCGACCCTGGATGTTGCATCATTAGTCGTTTGTGGGCTGGTCAGACCAGATGAAGGAGCCCTGCAGACAATAGCAGCTATCAGGAGCCACAGCCCCGCTCTATTCGGCTGGGAAGCAACATGATGAATCAGCGCTTTATTTCATTTATTGGTGATTCGTAAGGGCCGCCTTGTGGGCGAACTCGCGCCCAAAGAGGCCACTGAAGAGCGTCTGGAACTGCTGATGGGAGATACCCAGGATTTTTCAGCAGCTCAGGAAAAGTTGGGGGTAGTTTGAGAAGACCCTGTTGCCCGCTCTTGGGCCAAGGCTGCCCGCCGCTGCTCCAAGTCTTGCGGGGAGATGCGCCCGTAGGTGACGCTCAGCTCCGCCAGCCGCTGGGCCAGCTCCGGCCGCAGCATCTCCTCGCGGTAGCGCCAGGCCCAGTTGTTCTCGGCCCTGCCGGGGAAGTTCATGCGCGCCTCTGCCCCCAGGCCCATCACATCCTGCAGG
The DNA here is from genome assembly GCF_047462375.1 of Synechococcus sp. H55.8. Lineage (NCBI taxonomy): Bacteria > Bacillati > Cyanobacteriota > Cyanophyceae > Synechococcales > Synechococcaceae > Synechococcus > Synechococcus sp. H55.8. Next base: position 6,478 of record NZ_JANSJC010000003.1, read on the forward strand.
GGAATGATGGCCAGGTCGGCCACGGAAGCCAGGGCCAGGCGAATCAGATCCCAGTGGATGCCGTCAGATCCCTGGCAGCCCAGGTAGCGCAACAGATTTTGTTTTTCCCACTCCGGGCGTTCTGGGTCATGAAACCAGCCCACCACGGTGTTGTTGTCGTGGGTGCCGGTATAGACGACGAAGTTGCGCTCATAGCTATGGGGCAAATAGGGGTTATCGGGCCCCGAGCCAAAGGCAAAGAGCAGCACTTTCATGCCGGGCAAGCCAAATTGATCCCGCAGTTGCAACACTTCCGGTGTGATGTCCCCCAGGTCTTCGGCAATGACCGGAATTTCCCCCAGCCGGTCGGCCAACGCCTGAAAGAAGTCGGCCCCCGGCCCTTTCTGCCACTCGCCTTCTACTGCTGTTTCCGCCTCGCCAGGGATGGCCCAGTAGCTCTCGAAGCCGCGGAAGTGGTCGATGCGGACGCAATCCACCTGCTTGAGAATGGCCTGGATGCGCCGGATCCACCAGTCGTAGCCGCGAGCCTTGAGCACCTCCCAGTTGTAGAGAGGGTTACCCCAGCGCTGCCCAGTGGGGCTGAAATAGTCGGGGGGCACGCCGGCTACCTGCAGGGGCCGTCCCTGCTCATCCAGGTGAAACAGCTCGCGGTTGGCCCACACATCGGCACTGTTGGGGGCAACGTAGATGGGCAAGTCGCCGATCAGCCGCACCTGATGCCGATGGGCATACTCCCGCAGGGATCCCCACTGTTGGGCAAATAGGTATTGCCAAAACATCTGTTGGGTAATGGCATCGGCATAGCGGTCGCGGGCCTCTTGCAAGGCCAGGGGATCCCGTTGTGCCAGGGCCGGATCCCATTGGGTCCACTCCTGGTCACCATACACCTCTTTGAGGGCCATGAACAGAGCGTAGTCCGGCAGCCAGTCGGCCTCGGCAGCACAGTAGGCTTGAAAGGCTTCCCAGTCGGCGGCGGTGGCCTTGTCTTTGAAAGTGGCCCAGGCGCGGCGCAACAAGCCCAGCTTGAAGGGGATCACGGCTTCGTAGTCCACCCGCTCGCCATTCCCCGCCTGGATGGCCGGCCATTGGGGCAGATCCTGCCAGCCGTTGGGTTCCAGCCAACCGGCTTTGACCAGCAGCTCTGGGCTAATCAGCAGCGGGTTGCCGGCAATGGCAGAAAAGCTCATGTAGGGGGAGTTGCCCCAGCCGGTGGGCCCCAGAGGCAGCACCTGCCAGAGGCGCTGGCCGCTCTCCACCAGAAAATCCACAAACCGGTAAGCAGCCGGCCCCAGATCGCCAATGCCAAAGGATCCCGGTAGCGAGGTGGGGTGCAAGAGGATCCCGCTGAGTCTGCCCATGCGCATGGCTAAGCCTTTTTGCCCTGAGTGGTTTCACCGCCTATCGTGTCACTTTTGCAGCCCGATGGACAGCTCCAGAGGAGACAAAGTCCCAACCAAGTTGCAAAGGTGCCGGGATCCCGTCAGGCCATCTCAGGTGCAGGGCAGGCTTGGGCATACCAGTTGTAGAGGCCATCGCCGGTGGTGAGCCAAGTGTGGGGACGGGATTGGATGTGCTGCAGCGCTTTTTTCAGGGATCCCATGCGCAGAGGCTGCCCGACGATGAAGGGGTGCAGGCCAATGGCCATGATGCGGGGGGAGCGTTCCCCATCCTGCCAGAGGCGGTCGAACTGGTCGATGAGCGCTTGGGCAAAGGTTTCTGCCGGCAGGCGGGCGCTGAGACAGAGGCTGATGTCATTGGCCTCTAGCGTATAGGGGATCCCCAAGAGGGGGCCGGCGGCAGTCGGGAACCAATAGGGTTGATCGTCGTTCACCCAGTCGGTGGTGTAGCGGATCCCGGCAGCCTTGAGCAAGTCAAAGGTGTTCTCGCTAACGGAAAACCCCGGCGTCAGCCAGCCCCAAGGCCGGGAGCCCGAAACCTGCTCCAACAGGGACAAGCTGCGCTCGATCAGCTCTTGTTCGGCTGCGCGGGCCAGGCCGCTGTGGCCGGTGGAGTTGTTCCAGCCATGGGCCAGCACCGACCAGCCGTAGTGGCGGATCCCTTCGATGATGGGGGGGTAAAGCTCTACCATTTCCGCGTTCAGGGCGGCAGTTACCGGGATCCCCAGCTCGGCAAACAGCTCAAACAAGCGCCAAATGCCCACCCGATTGCCGTAGTCCCGCCAGCCGTAGTTGGCGATCTCAGGAGAGCTGGTGAGATGGGGTTGAATGGCCGTGCCCAGCCTGCCGAAGGTGAAGTGCTCGATGTTCATGACCACGTAGACGGCCACCCGCGCCTGATCCGGCAGGCTCGGCAACTTGCGGCTGGGCAGAGCTGAGTAGGCAGGCGGCAGCATCCCCCTCTCTCCAGACACTCCATACCACCTTAGCGGGCCAGCCGGCCTTTCGATTCCCCGGCAAAGGACAAAGCCCGCACCTCTTCCAGGGTAAACAGGCGACGAAACGGGATCCCCATCTCGCGGCAGCGGTCTTCTGCCCCTTCCAGCCGATCCACCAGCGCCAGGATCCCTTCCGCCTGATAACCTGCTGCCCGCACCCGCTCGACAGCCTTCAAGGCCGAGCCGCCGGTGGTCACCACATCTTCCAAGATCCACACCCGGCTGCCCGCCGGCAACTCCGGCCCCTCAATCCAGGCCTGGGTGCCGTGACCTTTGGGCTCTTTGCGCACGATCAGGGCAGGTAGGTTGGCAGGCTCAGCGTGCAGAGAAGCCAGGCTCACCGCCGTCACCAGCGGATCCGCCCCCAGCGTCATCCCGGCCACAGCTTCGGTTTCGGGAGGCAACAGCCGATGGAGCAGGGATCCCACCAGGTAGGCACCCTGGGGATGAAGGGTGACCGGCTTGCAGTTGATGTAGTAGGGGCTCTGTTGCCCAGACGTGAGAGTAAAAGATCCCTCCCGGTAAGCCAGTTGAGCAAGGAGATACAAGAGTTTCTCCCGCGCTTCCTCTGAAGAAAGGGTCAGGGGAGAGCAATCGAGAAGCAGCACAGCAGGGATCCCCTCAGACAACCACCTGAGCCATCAGTTGCTCGACCAGCAGAAGCAGTGTGTTGGCAACAGAAGCCGGCTCTTGGGCATTCAACGTGGCGTAGGGAATTGAGCCATCTTGAGGGTTCAAAAGCAACAAAATATCTTCTGGATCCCAGGCATTGGGGTGATCGACATGGGTGATCCCGATAACCGAGGGGACATTTGTCCTCGCCTTCATAAAAGCTTGGATGGCCTGGGCATTGCGAAACTGTCCGGGCAAGTGGGCGGGCACCAAAAGGATGTACCCATGGGCGCGCTTGATCAAAATATCCCACATAAAGCTAAAACGGGCCTGGCCGGGGGTGCCGTAGAGATGCAGCCACATCTCTTCTCCCTCTTCGCCAATTCTCAGGCGGCCAAAGTCCATGCTGACCGTTGTGCTCTTCTTAAGTTCTGCCACCTCATCGGTGGCCTTGCGATCCGTGTCGACCACTTCGATCTCGCTAATGGTGCGGATAAAAGTGGACTTTCCAGCCCCCACCGGCCCGGTTACAACAATGCGGAGAATATTGTCCATAGTTAGCCTCAGTCGTAAGCCCCCAGCGCAGACCCGCCTGTACAAGCTTAATGAATATTTAAGAGGAAGCTAAGCTGGTAGCGATCAGGCGTTTAAACAAAGCCTCGCTCATGCCCGTTTCTTGCTGAACAGCGTTATAGGCCACCTCAAGATAGGCTTGCTCAATAAAGGAAAGGTCGATCATACAAACTTTGCTTAGACTCATCCGCAGCTGCTCGGGCTTGCCCTCTTTGACCAGCCGGCGGCTCACCTCCTGCACAACCGTAGCCATAGCCGGCACCACGTGTTGAGGGCCGATGCCAACCCGCACATGAACTAGGCCGATTTTCCAGCGGCGCTCGGCATACTGGGGGCCCCAGTTATCCATGCCTGTGAACATTTCCTTAAACCAGTCGGCAAAAGTCTGGCCCAGCCGCTGCCGGTTATGCTTGGCAATGACAGCCGCCATCTCGGCATCGCGATCCAAATAGCCGTAAAAGGCATCCGACATTTCTGCGGCGATGCTGCTGCCCCAGTCGGCACTCTGCTGCAAAATCCTCTTATCTTCATCTGTAAATTGGGTGCGCGACATCAGGACTTGCAGCAGCTCCAGAGGTTTGATAGCCATAGTTCCCTCAAAATCAAGTCAAAATCAAACTTAGCTTCCCCACTTAGCCTCTCTACTTCATGGCTTCCGCAATGCTTGCTGCCACACGCTTCATCTCCAAAAACAGCAAGCCCTGCTTTACCTCAGCGCTGGCAATCGTCAGCAAGACAGCATCGGGGCCGCAACTGGTTAAAACTCCGTATCCTTTTTCTCCCTGCACAAAGATTCTCTCTATGGTCCCACGACCCAACTCTTTCCCAATCCGCTCCCCCAAAGAAAGCATGGCAGCAGACATGGCCGAGGTTCTTTCCTCGTCCATGCCTATGGGCAATGTGGATGCCAAGGGTAGTCCATCAGGAGTGACCACAGCCGCTCCTTGAATTTCTGGCGTGCTGGAAACGTAGTTCTGGAGAATTGCCTGCAAAGAGGATAAATTAGCCATCCTTTCTCTCCCCGCTTTCAAGTCTTTTTATCATCTTCCCGCCCACTTTACGGTTACTGATGATCCTGCCCGCTGCAGAAGATACTGCCACAAAACCCTCTCACTTATCACGGACTCCCTTCAGTAAAGTAGCCAGTCGCGCAACCAGTGAGGGCTTGACCCGGTCGCCTCCTTCCTGGAAAGACTTAGTGCCCAGCTTTTCTTTCGCAGCTTCCAATTCCAAACTGTCTGCCACCGCTGCCGACTTATCTGAGAAAACCAGAGGCGAAGAGGGAACAATGGCCGTTGGTCTGTCACAGGGGCTGATGAGCCCCAGCTTGGCCAGGCGGGCGCAGGCATAGCGAACTTCCAGAAGATCTGCCCCCAGCAGCCGGGCCAAGTCAGTCAGCCGGCGCGAAGGCGAAACCTGCTCCAGGATCCCCCACTCCAAGGCAGAGAGCTTGTACAAGGGCAGCTCAGTGCTGGTGCGCCAGAAATAGCTGTCCGGCTGCGGCAGGTTCTCCTCAGGAAGCTGATCGAGCTTAAGCTGCTGTAGCCCTTCTAGAACCACAGCACTGGCCCCCTTGCTCAGGCCAGTCATCTCCCGATAGGGCATAGGTGAGTTAGGTAGGAAGCTGAAGTGGCCCGCTTCCAGAGCAAACAAGCTGTAGAGACCCACCTGCAGTTGGTGGCGGAAGAGCTTGGCCAAAGCTGCCGGTGAGATCAACCCTTGCCGCTGCAAACACCGCCCCAGCGGCTCTTCCAGTCCACAGAAAGAAGCCAGCTTTTCCACCACCCGCTCGCTGACCAGGCCGGAACGGGCCAACAAACTCTCCAAGCGATGCTCCTCTTCGGGGGGCAGAGCCGCAATCACCCGACCTTGATAAAACCAGATTTTGTAGATGCCGTTTGGGGCCCAGATGGAAAGTTGCCCTGTCTTGCTGCCCCTTTCGATCAGTTGCAACAGATCGGGCAAAGAAAATTCCTGGAGGTCTCCAACGATGGCCATAGCAATTCTTTAGCCTCCCTTAAGTTGAGTATTGGCGCTTTCAGGGATCCTCAAAGACACCACCATTCTCATTCGCTGATTCCCAGACAACAACCGTGTAGCGACGGCAAAGCCATCTTCGCTCAAGTACTCAACCTGGCAGCAATTTTACTGACGAACGATTTCATTGGAGAGATAGGGTCTAGGCATTGAGCTGCGTAGGATTTTGGCATCAATTCCTATCACTATTGTGTCGCTCTGATCTAGATCCGTTACAACCATTCAGCTCATCTTTACCTAAATTAACTTCGTAAAGCCAGCGTGGGGAAATGCCATAAGATTTTACCCTGCCGGCTTATTTTTCGCGAATGGTTTTGAGGAGGGTGGAGAGGCGGCTGACCAAAGAAGGCTTAACCAGCTCCTTCTCTTCCCGAGGGTTGGGGAGAAGCTTAGAAGCCGCCGCGAGCGCAGGCTGGGGTGAAGCCGCCGAGCTGTCGCAGGGGCTGAGCAACCCCAACTTGGCCAAGCGGGCACAGGCATAGCGCACTTCCAAGAGATCTGCCTTCAGGGATTGAGCCAACTCAACCAGGTTACGAGCGGGGGAAATCTGCTCTAGGATTGCCCACTCCAGCGGCGAGAGTTTGTACAAGGGCAGCTCGGTGCTGGTGCGCCAGAAGTAGCTGTCCGGCTGCGGCAGGTTTTCTTCCGGGTGCTGATCCAACCGAAGCTGCTGCAGCGCTTCTAGAACCACGGCGCTGGCCCCTTTGCTTAGGCCGGTCATCTCGCGGTAGGGCAGGGGCACGTTGGGCAAAAAGCTAAACTGGCCAGCTTCTAGGGCAAAGAGGCTGTAGAGCCCCACTTGCAGTTGATGGCGGAAGAGCTTGGCCAGAGCTGCTGGCGAGATCAACCCTTGCCGCTGCAGGCAAAGGCCTAGAGGCTCCTGCAAGCTGCAGAGGAAGGCCAACTCCGCCACCACCTGCTCGCTGACCAGGTTTAAGCGCACCAGCAAGCGCTCCAACCGGTGCTCTTCTTGGGGAGACAAAGCCGCCACCACTCGCCCCTGATACAGCCAAACTCGATAAATGCCAGTAGGTGCCCAAACTGACAGTTGGCCCGTTTTCTTTCCTTTTTCCATCAAATGCAACAGGTCGGCTAGGGAAAATTCCTGAAGATCTCCGAGCATTGCCATGTTTCCGCGCTCCCTCCACCGATTGGATCCCGCCTTTTCAGTATTTTCTCGGTTTTTCCCTTGCTAAGCAAGGTACAAAGTAGGACCACTGCGGGCAAGTTTGAGCTCAATTCTACACTTAGATGCTCAAAAGTTACAGCCAATTCATCTTTTCAATCAAACTTAACCAGAGTCCCCACTCTCTCGGCCTCAATGGAGCGGAAGTTGTGGCAGAAATCCAGCAAAACTTCGGAAACAGCAACAGGTAGCAGTTGAGATATTTGTAGTTTTTAACACTTTTTAACTCTGACCATCAGAGGATCCACTGAATACAAAAGTTCGCTTGAGAAGGAGCGAATTGAGGACTACACTGAGGGAGCTAAAGGCCATGAGGCCGCCTGCTAGAGCGGGGCTGAGGCCGAGGCCGAATCCGGGCAGAAGCGCGCCGGCGGCCACCGGGATCCCGACCAGGTTGTAGGCGAAGGCCCAGAGGAGGTTTTGCTGGATTTTGCGGAAGGTGGCGCGGCTAAGGCGGATGGCTTCCACGACGTCCCAGAGGCGGTTGCGCATGAGGATGATATCGGCAGTCTCTAGGGCGGCAGCGGTGGCAGAGTGCAGGGCCATGCCCACATCGGCTTGGGCCAAGGCGGGAGCGTCGTTGATGCCATCGCCCACCATGGCAACTCTCTGGCCCTGGGCCTGCAGATCTCGGATAACCTGGGCTTTATCTGCCGGCTGCACCTCGGCAATGACGCGGATCCCTGGCACCTGTAGAGCTTGGGCCACCTGCTGGGCCACCTCGGCCCGATCCCCAGTCAGTAAGACCACCTGCAGGCCCATTTTCTGGAGCTGTTGCAGGGTTGCCTGGGCATCGGGCCGCAAGGGATCCTGCACCGCCAACAGCCCCACCAGGGATCTGTTCAGGGCCACGCCCACCACCGTTTTGACGGCTTGCAGCAGCGCCTTGGCTTGGGCCTGCGCTTCAGGAGAAAGCGGGATCCCCAGGGCGGCAAGCCCCTCTAGGGAGGCCAAGAGGACCTCTTGCCCTTCCACCCGCGCCGAGGCCCCCACTCCCGGCTGGGTGTGAAACTCGTCGGCAGAAAGCAAGGCCAGTCCCCGCTCGCGGGCGGCCCCCAAAATGGCTTGGGCCAGAGGATGGCGGGTGCCGCTTTCTACTGTGGCCGCCAGTTGCAGCAGCCGAGCCGGATCCAGGGCAGGGTCGAGGGCAAGGCAATCCGTTAGGTGCGGATCCCCCTGGGTGAGGGTGCCGGTTTTGTCGAAGACAACTGTTTGCAGGCGGTGGGTTTTCTCCAGGATGTCGCCGCCGCGGATGAGCAGTCCCCGCTCCGCGCCCAGTCCGGTGCCCACCAAAATGGCTACGGGCGTGGCCAATCCCAGCGCGCAGGGGCAGGCCACCACCAGCACCGAGATGGCCAGCTTAAGGCTGAGGAGCAGAGGGGTAGGATGGGGGGGGTGATCCCCTAGGTGCAGAGAGGAGTGGAGACCAACCCCCATCAGGATCTCGCTTCCCCAGAGCGGGATCCCGATCCAGTACCAGAAGGCAAAGGTGAGAAGAGCCAGTGCCACCACGCCGTAGGTGAAGTAACCGGCCACCCGGTCGGCCAGGCTCTGGATGGGGGCCTTGCGGGCTTGGGCTTCTTCCACCAGGCGGATGATCTGGGCCAGGGTGGTGTCTTTGCCGGTGCGCGTAGCCCGGCACAGCAGCAATCCCGATTGGTTGACCGTCCCGGCCACGATCGCATCCCCTGGCTGTTTGAATACAGGTAGGGATTCGCCGGTGAGCATGCCCTCGTCCACCGTGGCCTGGCCAGCAATCACTTCTCCATCCACGGGGATTTGTTCGCCAGCCCGCACCTGCAGCCAGTCCCCCACCTGCACTTGTTCGAGGGGGCACCACTCTCCCTCTGAGGTCAGGGATCCCGCAGTCTCTTGGGGTGGCACTCGGCGAGCCAAGTTGGGGCGCAGGCTCACCAAAGCTTGCAAGCTGCCGGCGGCCCGCAGACGGCTCTGCTGCTCCAGGGCCCGCCCCAGCAGGATGAAGCTGAGCAGCATCACCGGCTCGTCGAAAAAGCACTCCCAGCCCACCTGCGGGGCCAACAACCCCACCAAACTGGCCAGGTAGGCGGATCCGGATCCCAGGGCGACTAGGGTGTTCATGTTGGGGGCCAGCCGCCGCGCCGCCCGCCAGCCGTCCAGGACAAGGTTGCGGGCCGGGCCGACGAAGGTCAACGTCGCCAACCCCCAGTGCAGCCAGACGTCGTTGAGGACGGGCAAGCCCAGGCGGGCGAACAGATCCAGGTGGCCGGCAGCAGAGATGAGCAGTAAAAAAGCGGCGGTGAGGGCCTGGCGAATCTGGGCTTGGGTTTGCCGCCGCTGCCGCGCGATGGGATCAGCGGGCGCATCCAAGGCATGATCCCATCCATCTGGGGAAGGAGCTCGATCTTGGGGAGAATCGGCAGCGCAGGAGCTGGGAAACCCCGCCTCTGTCAAGATGCGGGCCAGATGCTCGGGGTCAGGCCGGCTGCCAGGGGCAAATTCCACAAGGGCCGATTCGGTAACTAGGTTAACGCTGGCTTTGACCACCCCCACCTGCTCGAGCAAGACTTGCTCGACGGCCCGAACACAGCCGGCACAGCTCATGCCGCCCACGTGGAGCAGCAGGGATCCCTCCTGAGGGAGCTCAGCCGGATCCCTTGGTCTGTCTGTCGCGTGGGTCATTGCATCTGTGGTGGCCATCTTCATCCTCACGTGGTTGACACCCTCCTAACTTGCCGCAACTGCGAGGAACTCCATAGCAGCTCTTGCGGGCAGCCCTTCTTCAAAGGAGCCTGTTCAAGGATGCTAGCAACCTCCGGGAGAGGGTGCGCAGACAGCCCCCGCCCTTGACCGTCCTTGGCAGCAGAGGGCAGGCTTTTCCCTCTGCTTTTGAGGAGAGAGACTCAGTAGAGTAATTCCAGCTAGATCAAAAACTTTGCCAGGAATTGCCCATGAAGTTCATTTTCCCTCTCTGCTTGGCCGGAGCTCTCTGGGGATCCCTATTGTCTGCCCAGGCACAGGGGATCACCCCTCTTTTCCCAGAAACTTCCCGAACTCCTATCCCGGTGGAGCCGCTGCCCCCCAGCCAGGATATTCCCACCCTGCCGATCGTGCCGGATCCCCAACCCCGACCAGCCCCCCCTGGATCCCGGAGACCGCTGCCCAGGGGCAGTTTTGAAGAGGTGAGCCGCTACTTCCGCGATCTCAACCGGGCCAAAAACCTGGCCCGCCAAGCGGCTGAAATTGCCAACGGGGGCTTGCAGCGCTACCGCGCCGAAGCTTCCATGCACGGGGCGGCCATCGACGCGCCGTTTGAAGAGTTTGCAGATGCCTGGATCTTCACCTTCCGCGGCGGCGAGCCCGGCTTTACTCGGCCCAGCATCGAAACCCAGGTGCGGGTGGATCGGCGCACCTTCCAGACCACCATCCTCTACAACGGCCCCATCCGTTCTCTGCGCTAATGGGATCCCCGCCATCCCTGGCATAATTCAGAAGAGGGCAAGGGATCCGGGGTATGACCAAGTTTGTCTTCGTCACCGGCGGAGTCGTCTCCAGCATCGGCAAAGGCATTGTGGCGGCCAGCCTGGGCCGTCTGCTCAAGTCCCGCAACTACACTGTGTCGATTTTAAAGCTGGATCCCTACATCAATGTGGATCCCGGCACCATGAGCCCCTACCAACACGGGGAAGTGTTCGTCACCGACGACGGCGCCGAGACGGATCTGGACTTGGGCCACTACGAGCGCTTCACCGACACCAACATGTCCAAGCTCAACAACGTCACCACCGGCGCCATTTACCAGGCGGTGATCTACAAGGAGCGGCGGGGCGACTACCAGGGCAGCACAGTGCAGGTGATCCCGCATGTTACGCAGGAGATCAAAGAGCGCATCCGGCGGGTGGCCCGCGAGACCAACCCCGACGTGGTGCTGGTGGAGGTGGGGGGCACGGTGGGGGACATCGAGTCGCTGCCCTTTTTGGAGGCCATCCGCCAATTTCGCAAAGATGTGGGCCGTGCCAATGTGGCCTACGTGCACGTGACCCTGGTGCCTCTCATCAGGGCGGCGGGGGAGATGAAAACCAAGCCCACCCAGCACTCGGTCAAGGAGCTGCGCTCGATCGGGATTCAGCCGGACGTGTTGGTGTGCCGCTGTGAGCAGCCCCTGCCCCGCGGCCTCAAGGAGAAGATCTCCGAGTTTTGCGACGTGCCGGTGGAATGTGTCATCCAGGCCCAGGATGCCCCCAGCATCTACGATGTGCCTTTGGTGCTGGAGCAGGAAGGGTTGGCGCAGCGGGTTTTGCAGATCCTCACCCTGGATCCGCAGCAGCCGGATCTGCGCGAGTGGGAGCTCTTGGTGCAGCGGCTGCACCACCCTCAAGAGCGGGTAGAAATTGCCATTGTCGGCAAATACGTGCGCCTCACCGATGCCTACCTCTCAGTGGCGGAAGCCCTGCGCCATGCAGGCCTGGCCCTCAATGCCGGCGTTACCTTGCGCTGGATCTCTTCTGAAGAAGTTGAGGAGCGGGGGCCAGAAGCCCTGCTGGCCGGTGTGGACGGCGTGGTGGTGCCGGGGGGGTTTGGCAGCCGGGGCATCGAGGGCAAGGTGGCCACCATCCGCCATGTGCGCGAGCGGGGCATCCCCTTCCTAGGCCTGTGTCTAGGCATGCAGTGTGCGGTGATCGACTGGGGATGCCACATTGCCCATCTGGAGCGGGCCAACAGCTACGAGTTCGATCCCGACACCCCCCACCCCGTCATCAGCCTGCTGCCGGAGCAGAAAGATGTAGAGGATCTGGGCGGAACCCTGCGCCTGGGCCTCTATCCCTGCCGCATTTTGCCCAACACCCTGGCGGCCAAGCTCTACGGCGAGGCCATCATCTACGAGCGCCACCGCCATCGCTACGAGTTCAACAACGCCTACCGCAGCCTATTGCTGGATTCCGGCTACGTCATCAGCGGCGTCTCGCCCGATAACCGCCTGGTGGAAATCATCGAGCTGCCCAGCCACCCTTTCTTCATTGCCACCCAGTTCCATCCCGAGTTTCGCTCCCGCCCCAACCGCCCCCATCCCCTCTTTTTGGGATTGATCCAAGCTGCCCTGCACAACCGTTCCCGGCCGCAAGCCTTGCAGTTGCAGAACACAGGGCAGTTATCTGGTTAAGTTATCCAAGGGTTGTTGTTTCCAGCGCGCCATGCCCCGCCACCGGAAGAAGTCGGATTTGCCGAGCAAAATCTGTCTCACCTGCGGCAGGCCCTTCACCTGGCGCAAGAAGTGGGCCGACTGTTGGCCGGAGGTGAAATACTGTTCTGAGCGGTGTCGCAACCATCGCTCCAAGGGATCCCGATCCTCCTAGACGTCTGGGGCAGATAATGGGGTCGTCAAAGGGGGGTGGCATGCGGTTTCTCAAGTGGCTCTTGCACAATCCTCACGAAACGGAAGAGGAGGATCCCTTTCTGCGGGCCATTACCCGCCTAGAAAGTCTGATCTCGAAGCTGCTTTCCATCTTGATGATCGGGCTGATTGGGGTGGCCGTGGTGGATTTGGCCCGCTTCCTGGTGGCCGATCTGCTGCAGGAGCCGACTGGCTTTTTCTCCACCACTTTGATCGAGATCTTCGGCCTTTTTTTGAATATCCTGATCGCGCTGGAGATTCTGGAGAACATTACCGCCTACTTGCAAAAGCAGGTGGTGCAGGTAGAGCTGGTGATTGTGACTTCTTTGATCGCGGTGGCGCGCAAGATCATTATTTTCGATTTTGAGAAGCTGGGGGGCCTGGATCTCATTGGGCTGGCAGCAGCGACGCTAGCTCTCTCCGTCAGCTACTGGCTGGTGCGACGAGCCAAGCCTTGATCCCTGTCGAGCGAAGGGCGGGCCTGGACAAATCCTGATAGGATAGGGGCGGAGCTTTCTGGCAAGAGAGATGCGCGTGCCCTCAGGGGTTGCCCACCTGTTGAAGCTAGCTGTGCTGGCGGTGCTGCTTTGGGTGGGATCTGGCTTTCTTCCCGCTCTGGCCCGCCCGCATTCTTCTTACGATTTGCTCCTGGCACAACAGTTGGGCAAAACCGTGAAAACCTACAACAGTCCCCCGCCAATGGTGATCGACCCGGCCAAGTCCTATACAGCCACGCTGGAGACCACCGCCGGCACGATGGTTTTGGAGCTGTTCCCACAGGAAGCTCCCCTTGCCGTCAACAACTTTGTCTTCTTGGCCAATGATCACTTCTACGACGGCGTCATCTTTCACCGGGTCATTCGGGGCTTCATGATTCAGGGCGGGGATCCCACTGGCACGGGGCGAGGCGGGCCAGGCTACCGCTTTCCCGATGAGCCGGTGCAGCGCCCCTACACGCGAGGAACCTTGGCCATGGCCAACGCCGGCCCCAACACCAATGGCAGCCAGTTCTTCATCATGCATGCCGACTACCCGCTGCCGCCCAACTACACGATCTTCGGCCAACTGATCGAGGGGGAGGACGTGTTGGATAAAATTGCCACGGCGCCCACAGGCCCTCAGGATCGCCCGCTGAATCCGGTCGCGATCAAGTCTGTTCGTATCTCGGAATCGAACTAGGTTGGGCCAATCCGGCGAAACAGTTTGGTTAAATTAACTTGGCCTCTGGCCCCATTTTTGCAACTTGCTCTATGGGGGACTCAGTTATGGAGTTCGCTAGGCCCCGGCGAATGTCCCCCCGCATTCTAGTTCTGGATTTTGATGGTGTGCTCTGCGACGGACGGGCGGAGTACTTTGCTTCTTCCTGTCGAGTTTGTAGTCAGGTGTGGGGTTTGGCCCCTGCCCAGTTGGAGCCATTGCGCCCTGCCTTCGACCGCCTGCGACCCCTAATCGAGACCGGCTGGGAGATGCCTCTGCTGCTGTGGGGGCTGCAGCAAGGGATCCCCGAAGAGGACTTGCGCCAAGACTGGCCGGGCTGGCGTCAGCAGTTGTTGCAGCAGGGGGGGGTTTCCGAGCGGGCTTTGGCCCAAGCCCTGGATAAGGTGCGGGATCGCTGGATCGAAGAAGATCTGCAGGGCTGGCTGGGGCTGCACCGCTTTTATCCAGGGGTGACGGCCTGGATGCGCCAGATCCAGGCTGCCGGAGAGCCGCGCCTGGCCATTCTCAGCACCAAAGAGGGGCGGTTTATCCAGCAGCTTTTGCTCCGCGAAGGGATCCAACTGCCGCGCCACCGTATTCTGGGCAAGGAGGTGCAGGCCCCCAAGGCCACCACCTTACAGCGGCTGCTAGCAGCGACCCAGGTAGCGCCTGAGGAACTCTGGTTTGTCGAGGATCGCCTGCAGACGCTGCGCCAGGTGCAGAGCGTACTGGAACTGGAGCAGGTGCTCTTGTTTTTGGCCGACTGGGGCTACAACCTGCCGGAGGAGCGGGAAGAGTCCGTTCGGGATCCCCGTCTCCATTTGCTCAGCCTAGAACAGTTTTGCCAGCCCTTTGAGCAGTGGTTGGCCCTGCCTGTTCCTTCCCCTCGCCTTGCTGTCAGCCCGGCCAGCCCGGAAGACTTCACCCCTGGCCGGAAACGCCCGGAAGCCGGTTTGGCCTCGCTGGTGCTGACCTTGGTGGAGCTGCTGCGGCAGTTGATGGAAGCTCAGGTGGTACGCCAGATGGAAGCCAATCGCCTCTCTGCAGAGCAAATTGAGCGGGCCGGCAGCAGCCTGCAAGCCCTGCGCCAGCAAATTCGGCAACTCTGCGCCCTGCTGGAGATCGACCCAGCGGATCTCAACCTGGACTTGGGAGATCTGGGCACGCTTCTGCCCCGTCAGGGGGACTACTACCCCGGCCAACCCCACGGCGAGGGATCCCTGCTGGAGTTGTTGGATCGGCTGATCCACACCGGCATTGTCATCGACGGCGAGATCGACCTGGGGCTGGCGGACTTGGATCTCATCCACGCCCGCCTAAAACTGGTGCTCACCTCTAGCGCCAAGCTCTAGCGGGGCTGTGATCAAGAGTGGCCTGAGCATTGAGAGTCTTGATTGAGATAATTGGGAGAAGCCATGCCTGAAGAGAGAAGAGAGCCCAGAAATCGCGGTATGCTGGCTTTGGATCCCGTTAACCTCTCTTCATAGTCTTCTCCTATGGATGTCTTCGCCCCAACCGGAAACCTGCAGGCTGGTGCTATCTGGCCGGAAGTGGTAGTTACCCTCACGCTGTTGATCGTCTTGGTGGTGGATCTGGTGGGTGGGTCGGCGGCGCGCAAAAATCTTCCGATCCTCTCCATCTTCGGCTTGATCGGAGCCTTGGTGACCTTGGTGTTGCAATGGCAGCAGCCCCAATTGGAGAGCTTCTTGGGCAGCTTTGCGGCGGATCCAATTAGCATTCTCTTCCGGGGCCTGGTGGTGGCAACGGCAGCTCTGACGGTGATGATGGCGGAGCGCTACATCGCCCAGGCGGGGACACCCACTGGCGAGTTTTATGTGTTGCTCCTCACCGCCACCTTGGGGGGCATGTTCCTCGCCGGGGCGACGGATTTAATCATGGTGTTCGTCTCCTTGGAAACGCTGGGCATCGCCAGCTACCTGATGGCCGGCTACACCAAGCGGGATCCGCGTTCTTCCGAGGCAGCCCTGAAGTACCTTTTGACGGGGGCCAGCAGCACGGCCATCTTCCTCTACGGCATGTCGCTGCTCTACGGCCTGTCGGGGGGGCAGACCCAATTGGCGGCCATCGCGCCCTACCTGGCCAATGCCGGCCTGGTGGGGATCCTTGCCTTGGTGTTCTGCCTGGGCGGCATTGGCTTTAAGCTGGCGGCGGTGCCTTTTCACCAGTGGACTCCTGATGTTTATGAGGGATCCCCGACGCCGGTGGTGGCCTTTTTGTCGGTGGGATCCAAAGCGGCAGGTTTTGCCCTGGCCATTCGCTTTTTGGCTACCGTCTTCCCGGCCATGACGGAAGAGTGGCGGGCGGTGCTCTCGGTGCTGGCCATTTTGACCATGGTGCTGGGGAACGTGGTGGCCATCGCCCAAACCCGCCTCAAGCGCCTGCTGGCCTATTCTTCCATTGGGCAGGCGGGTTTTGTCTTGATTGGGTTGGTGGCGGGCACCGAAGCGGGCTATGCCAGCTTGATTTTTTACCTGATGGTCTATTTGGCCATGAACCTGGGAGCCTTTCTCTGCGTCACCCTGTTCAGCCTCAAGACCGGCACCGACGAAATCAACGAGTACAGCGGCCTCTATCAGAAGGATCCCTTCCTCACCCTTTGCCTGAGCATTTGTCTGCTCTCTCTGGGCGGGTTGCCGCCGCTGGCGGGCTTTTTCGGCAAGCTCTATCTTTTCTGGGCCGGCTGGCAGGCAGGGGCTTACACGCTGGTGCTGGTGGGCTTGGTGACCAGCGTCATCTCCATCTACTACTACGTGCGGGTGGTGAAAACCATGGTGGTAAAAGAGCCGCAGGAGATGTCGCTTTCGGTGCAAAACTACCCTGAGACCAACTGGCAGGCCGAAGGCATGCCGGCTTTGCGGGTGGGCATGGTGCTGACGCTGGTGGCCACGATCTTTGCCGGGATCCTCTCCAATCCGCTCTTTACTCTCTCCACCCAGGCGGTGGAGCAAAGCCCGTTTTTGGGGTTCCCGACAGCCCAGGCTTTTGCTCCAGAGGCGACCAGCCCTTCTCTGACAGTTGCGGGCTCTGCAGCTTTGCCTAGCTACTAGAGCTCCCTCACCCCCAGCCCCTCTCCCTTAGGGAGAGGGAGGTTTTGCTTGCTGAGTCGACTGCTGGGATCCCCCCTCAAATACCTTCTAGGCTGACATTGAGAAAGCGGGCGATCTCGGCTGCTTGGTTTTCGATCTCGGCCAGGGGAGGGGGCTGGCCAACGCCGGTGAGGGGGATGTCGCCGCGTCCTTTCACCCGCAAGTAGATAACTCGGCGGGGGTTGAGGCCTTCTCGCAGCTCGACCCGCAGGCTTTGCACCTCGGCAAAGTCGTATTCCAGCCGCACCTCGCGGTTTTTGCCCGGAAAGCCCTGCCGCACCAGGGTTATCTTCTGGGTGCGGCGGTCGAACTCGTTGTAGCCGCCTCCCAGGTTCCAGTACAGGCTCAGCCATTGATACAGCCCCGCCAGGGATCCGAGCACACCGTAAAAGAGCATGGCAATGCCCTGGGGAATGAACACCAGGCTGGCGGGATCGGAAAAGGGAAGCAAGTTGCGGTGGAAATAGCTGGAAAGACCGGCCAGGGTAAAGCCCAGCCCACCCCCTGTCAGCGCCACCGCCCAAAAGTAGACGCTGGGCCGCCGCGACCCAATCACGGTGTAGCGCAGCAGCTCTTCAGAGCGAATTTCGGGAACAGTCGCAGACACAGACGGGATCCCTGTCGATTTTCCTGGCTTCTCCCATTTTATTTAATTGCAAACTAGAGCGAGACACTTCCCAAGCGCTCCGCGCCGCTCGACCCTCACCCCAAGCCCCTCTCCCAAGGGGAGAGGGGAGTTGGGGATAGTAGCGCGTTCGCGACAGCGTTGCGTAGCAATAACGACGTAGAGAGCGGCAACAGATCCTTTCCCGCCTTCTACAACAAGAGTCGCGGGGATCCTGGCTCCCCCTTGAGCGGTTGGATCTTTGCAATGAGCGCCAGCGCTTTAGACCTCTCTGCTCCCGCAGCTTGGGATCCCTCTAATTCAGGGTTGAGGCTGGCGCGGCGTAACGATTTCCCCTGCCCCTGGAGCAACTGCTGGGATCCTGAGTGGTGGGGATGGCTCAGGGTTGCTAGCAGCGCCGGGAGAGGGTTCGCCCTCAGGGGTGGGAGCGGGGGAAGGGGTCGGGTCTGGTTCGGCAGCAGGGGGAGAAGGCTCAAGATCGAGGGGCTTGGCTGCGGGAGTTGCGGTTGGCAAGGCAGCTTCTTGAGCCGTCCGCTCTCCAAAGGCCGACAGGGCAATTGCCGCTTCCCCGCGGCTGACCGGCTCAAAGGGGTTAAAGGTGCGGATGGGGCCGAAGGTGCGCAACACGGTGGAAGCATTCTCCAGGCCGCGATCCGCCACCAGGGGGGCAACCGCCTCCTCAGGGATCTGCGCCGCATCGGTAAAGCCCCAACGCTCCTCCAGCTCTAATCGGGATCCCTTGATTTGGCCGGGAGGCAAATCCAGAGGTGCCTTCATGCGGATCAGCTCTGCCCGCGACAGCAGGCTGTTGGGGCGAAACTCGCGGTTGGTATCGCCGCTAACGATGCCGGCAGCTCCCAGGGCCTGGATGTAGCGAAAGTTGGGATCCTCCTCCGGCACATCCAAAAAGAGGGGGCGCTCGCTGGCGGATCCCAAACGGATTTGGCGGCTGGGCTGGTCGGCGTGAATGGCGTTGTTGGCCAGCACCAACCAGCGGGCAAATTCGCCGCGACGAACGCTGCGCTGCGGCTGAAACTCACTGCCAACAACATCGGCAAAGACCCCCAGCCGATCCAAATCAGAGACAGCACGGGCCACCAGGGATCCGGGCTCCAGATCCGCAAAGCGGCTGCTGACCTGGCTGGGCGGAGGCGTGAAGGAAGCAGGGGGAGTCGCAGGAGCAGAGGGGACAGAGGTAGAGGAGGAGCGGGATCCCGGCAGAGGCGTGGGCGTCTCCGGTTGGTCTCCAGAGGGGAAGGTAGGCAGGCTCACCGGTCGCACCGCTCGTTGCAGCCGTTCTCCCCACTCGGTTCCCTGACAGGCCGACAACAGCCCCAGCAGCAGGACAAAACCAGCGGCCCTGAGCCAGGTGCCGGCTGGAGGCGGCGATCGCCTAGACTGCTTGAACCGATTGAGCTGATGCTGCAATGCTTTCTCCCCCTCTACTGAGCCCATTTGCGGCTGAACTCCTCCAGCACATCCAGTAAGTTCAGCAGGCTTTGCATGGGCAGCAGATCCGCCAGGGGCAGCTCTTTGCGCCCGCCCCCCACTTTCACCGGGATCCCTTGCAGGATCTCTGTAACGGCATTCTCATCCACCTTGCCTGCCATCACCTGGGGGGCCAGTTGTTCTGCCAAGAGGGTGTGCAGGTGGGCATCCCGCAGGTAGAGGTGCCACCGGGCCACATCGATGTAAACTTCCTCGCCAATGGCAGCGGCCAATTGCTCGATCTCTGGGTTGCTGGGCACTTGGGCCATTGCTCAGCTCCGTCAGTGGTTGCCCTCTGCCGATCATAACCTGCTCCCACCTCAGGGAGAGCTGGCGGCAGAGCGGCCCGGTAGAGGCAGGGCAAAGTTCTCCTGCAACTGCCGCAGCAGCAACAGGTGCTCCAGCGCCAGGCGATCCCGTTCTGTGCGCAACTGGCTCAGTTGGGACTGAATTTGACGGATATCGGCCTCGTCAGAGTCCCAGTCTTGCAACAGGCGGTAGAGGCGCTCTTGTTGGTTGGCAATCTGCCGGTTCAGGCGGGCCAGGCGGCGGTTGAACTCCCTATCCATTGCTTCTGCCAGCTCGGGATCCGGCAGCAGGGCCAGGTGATCCCAATGGATGCCCAAGTCGGCCAAGGTTGGTGAGGGTGGATCCAACTCCTTAAGGAGGGGGAAATCGGGAAAAGGCGATAGCTCTATCCCGGGAGAGGTCGGTTGGTTTTGGGCGGGGGTGGGAGTGAGACGGGATCCCGGTGAGGGCAGGTTGGTGGGCTCCAGGGCATTGGGATAGGGACGTGAGTCCTGCGGCGCTGCAAAATGGCTGCCACTGGGGTCAGCCTGGGCCGGCAGGGATCCCAGACTGCATAGCCAAAGGCAAACCGCCAGACCGCAAGCTCTGCGAACGGCTTTTTCCACCCTCTACTCCTCAGTCTTTCTCAAGCCTGCTCAGGTCATTCCCGGCCCGTCTCGGCTCCGATCGCGCTGACAGGACGGAGTCCACGGTTGGGCGTTGTCTCAAACAAAATCGAGTAGGCATCTTGCTTTTGCCCCAGCTCGAACAGGTAGTGCTGGGCAACGCGAGCAGAGGCAGGCACGATGGCCACCCGCACCGGCGGATTTTCTAGCGATACCAAGGGCTGAGGATGCGACCAACGCCATCCCGCCCAGCCGGCTCCCGCCAAGGCCACCACAGCGGCTGCCACCCGTCCCCAAGGGGTGCCCCTGCGCCACCGCCAGCCCAGATCGAGCGCCGGCCTTTGGTCCAGCTCCTCGAACACGTGGCTGATCAGCAGCTCTGTCTGGATGGGATCCAAAGTTGGGGCCTTGAGATTGGCCAAACCGGCCTGCAAGGCTGCCAGTTGGCTGTACAGTTGCCGCGCTTGGGGATCGCTGGCCAGCCAGTCTTCCACCTGCCGCGCTTCTTGAGAGGACAACTCCCCATCCAGGTAGGCGCTCAACTGTTCAAAGCGCTCCTCCACCAGCGGCATCTCCTGCTGGGAATCCCTGGGATCGGGGTTGCGGTTGCCGCGAACCATGGTCATTCACCGTTGAGGTAGGGTTTTAGGGTGGATTGTAAGCGGGCGCGGGCGCGGGCAATGCGAGACTTAACGGTGCCCAAAGACACGCCTGTGATCTCGGCAATTTCCTCGTAGGCCATCCCCTGAATTTCCCGCAGCAGGATTGTCTGGCGAAAAACCTGAGGCAGGTCGCGGACGGCCTGGTGCAACTGCTCGTAAAACTCGCAGGTGGTGAGGTGCTCATGGGGGCTGGGGCTCTCGCTGGGCAGCTCCCATTCCATCTCACTGTCTCGCATTGCAATCGGCGCATCCAAAGAAAGAGGCTGCTGCTGCCGCTTGCGCCTGCGCAGCTCGTCATAGAACAGGTTGGTGGCAATCCGCCCCAACCAACTGCGAAATTTCGCCGGCTCCTGCAGCCGCTTTAGGTGGCGGTAGGCCCGGATCCAGACTTCCTGGGCCAGGTCGTGCCGGTCGGGCCAGTCCGGGGCGAGGTGGTAGAGCACCTTGTCCACATGGGCCTGGTGACGACGCATCAGCTCAGCAAAGGCCTCGCGGTGGGGCTGGGATCCCTGCTGACAGAGCAGCACCAGATCCCCATCAGCGAGCTTTTCGGGCCGCGCAGGCACGTTCTTCACCGAGACCGACCAGCGCTGGCCAGTGATGTCGCTGAGGGCAGCATCCATAGGCATCCATAGGTTATTGAACGACGGAGGGATCCCCTCCCAAGCAGAACCTCTGTTTCCTGACGCAACGGGGGAAGTTAGGTTCCCTCTCCCGATCTTGGCTCAAGGGGGCAGGGCGGTGCGAGAACCCTTTGCAGGATAGCCCTTGAGCCGGCGGCTGGGCTACAGTGGGCTTGCGGTACGGTCAACCTCCCTCCGGCATGACTCCTGATGTCTCTGCTGCCCTCCTCTCCGAGCTCAAGGTGGTGCCGACGCTGGCCCAACTCTCGGCAGCGTCCTTGCAATGGCTGGGATCCCAGGTGAAGCTGCGGGATATTGCGGCAGGACAAGCGCTCTTGATGCAGGATGCCTGGGGCAGTGTGGTTTATCTGATCCTCTCTGGCTGGGCCAAAGTGCGGCGGCCTGTGCGGATCGGCACAACAGAAGGGATACAAAGCAGCGCCCAAACCCTAGCTTTGCTCGGGCCGGGCGCTTGGGTGGGGGAAATGGCGGTACTGGACGAGGCCCCCCGCTCGCGGGATGTGCTGGCCCTGACCCCGGTGCGGGCTGTCGGGATCCCGGCGGCCACCTTCAAGGCGCTGATGCTGCAGGAGCCGCACCTGTGTTACCAGCTAGCCCGCAGCCTCTCCCGCCGCCTACGCCTGGCCAATTTGCAGGCCGATCTGGATCGACAAAGCCCCCCGCTGCGGGTGGTACATGCGCTGGTGCAACTGGCAGAGGCCTTTGGCGAGAAGACCGCCCAGGGAATGCGCATTGTTTACCCTCCCCTCCAGGATTTGGCCGATATCAGCCAGGTCAGCCGAGAGGCAGCGGCGGCGGTGCTGGGCCGTCTGCAGCAGCAGGGGGTGATTCAGGTGTTGCCGGAGCAACAGTCTCTGCTGCTGGTGCAGTACGCCAAACTGGTAGAGGCCAGCCGTCTGCTTTAGGTGCTGTCAGATCCTGCTTTGGAGACTGCCCATGCGCCCCCAGCCCATCCCGCCCCGGCCCGGACAAGAATCCGTCTGGGACTACCCGCGCCCGCCCCGCTTGGAGCCCACCGCCGAGCGGGTGGAAGTTCTCTTCAACGGCGAGCTCATCGCCCACAGCTGCCGCTGCTACCGTATCCTGGAAACCAGCCACCCGCCCACCTACTACATTCCCCCCAGCGACGTGCGGCTGGAGTATCTCCGCCCCAGCGCCCGCACCTCCTTCTGCGAGTTCAAAGGAACTGCCCGCTACTGGACGATCCAGGTCGGCTCCCAAGTGGCCGTGGATGCCGCCTGGAGCTATTCGGATCCCAGCCCAGAGTTTTGGCCCATCCGCGACTACCTTGCTTTTTATGCGGGCCGCGTGCAGGAGTGCCGGGTGGATGGAGAGCGAGTTCGGCCCCAGCCGGGAGATTTCTACGGCGGCTGGATTACCTCCAAGGTCGTAGGCCCCTTCAAGGGGGAGCCGGGGAGCTGGGACTGGTAGGTTCTAAGCAAGAGGGGATCCCTTTTGCTGAGGAAAAGACTACAGTTAAGTCGAGGCGGGTTCAGGGATCCGACGCGATTAGGAGAGCCGACAACAGCCATGACGGTGCGAGTGCCCCTCGACTACTACCGAGTTTTGATGCTGTCGCCACGGGCGGACGAGCATCAGATCGAGCAGGCCTACCGGGAGCGGCTCGATCCCAAACCGGGCGAGCGCTCTTGGCTGCTGGGGTTTTCGCCGCAGGCCGTGGCAGCTCGCGCTCAGCTTATCCAAGAGGCAGCCTCGGTGTTGCTTAACCCAGAGGCGCGACGAAACTACGACGAACACCTCATGCCGGCGGATCCCACCCTGACGGTGGAAGAGACCCTCTTGCCAGGCGTGCTGTGTTTGTATTGCGAAGCCGGAGACTACCAAGCGGCTTTGGATTTGGCTCAACAGATGTTGGAGCAGGGCCACCCTGCCCGTTCCGATGCCATTTTGGCGCGGGCCATCGCCCGTTTGGAGCTGGGCCGGGAAGCCTGGCAGCAGGGATCCTACGAAGAGGCGGCGCGTTCTTTGCAGGCGGGCCTGGCCGAGCTGGAGGAGTACCAGGCCTTTCCGCAGATGCAAGCAGAGTTCCGCCTTGATCTGGGCAAGCTGCGCCCTTACCGCATTTTGCAACTCCTCAGCCACGAGGCCAATGTTTTCTCCCGAACTGGCCAAGAGGCTGCCGATGCGAACGGGGAGCGACAGCAGGGACTGGCTCTCCTCAAAGCCATGCTGGACGAACGGGGCGGCATCGAGGGGATGGGTCAAGATGGCTCTGGCCTCAGCACCGAGGATTTCCTGCGCTTCATCCAGCGGGTACGTCGCCACCTCACCCTCAAAGAACAGCAGGAGTTGTTTGAGCGGGAGGCTGAGCGTCCCTCGATGGTGGCCGCCTACTTGGCCGTGCAGGTATTGCTGGCAGCAGGGTATCTGGAAAATCGTCCGGCCCTGGTGCGGCGTGCCCGCGGTTACCTGGTTCGCTTGGCGCAACGACAGGATGTGCATCTGGAGCAGGCCATCTGCAGTCTCTTGCTGGGACAAACCGAAGAGGCGCTCGAACATCTGCGCTCCACCCAAGAAGCAGAGGCCTTGCAGTTTATCGAAGAACACTCCGCCGGCTCCCCCGACCATCTGCCGGGTCTGTGCCGCTTCACAGAAAGGTGGTTTCAAGAGGAGGTGTTCCCAGAGTTTCGTGGCCTGGAAACTGCCCAAGCGACTTTGCAAGCCTACTTCGACAACCCCCAAGTCCAAGCCTACCTGGACGAGATGCCCAGCCGCGAAGACCCGCCGGCAGGGATGCTATCTCCGCGAGCCCCCTATCCCCCCCCTCATTTGCCGGCTATGGTGGGTGGCCCGCGACTGCTTGAGCAGACTCAAGAATGGCCTCGCCCACCCTCCCCCTTGCAAGGGGGAGGAACCATGCCCGAACCCCCGCGCCTCTCGGATTTGCCCTCTTACCGGGGCACCCCTAGGCCGGGTGTCTCTGCCCTTGCGGATCCCGCCAGCGGGACGGAGTCCTTTGAGGGGCTCCCTGCTCAGAACCCAGGTTTGCAGGATGGGGAACGTTACCGCCGCAGCCGCCTGGGATCCCGCCGTGGCCGGAGTGAGCGCCCTGCCCTTCCCGCCGGCATTCGTTTGGCCGGGGTGGTTGGTGTCGGCATCCTCTCCCTGCTGATCATCTGGCAAATGCTGCGGGGCCTGTTCACGCCACCGCCGGCGCCACCGCTGGAGCAGCCCCAGGTGCAAGTTGAGCAGCCGCCGGTTGCCCTCAGCCGTCCTGATCAGGCAGAGCCCACTCCTGAACCTGAGCCCACCGGCCCTCTGGCCGAGTGGCAAGGAGTCCAACAGGTGCGGGTGATCTCCAACGATGGCATCAACATCCGCCAGCAGCCCAGCCTGAGGGGAGCCATTGTCGGGACAGCCCCCCGCCAAGCTCTGCTGCGGGTGGTAGAAGTGCAAGCCGGCGAAGGACAGGTGCCCGTCTGGTTGCGCGTCGAGCGAGATGGGGCTCCGGGGGGATGGGTCGCTGCCCAATCCGGCTCAACCCGTTTGGTGGAACGGCCCTGAGCTGTCGGCTTTTGCTCTCTTGTTCAGGGGTTCGGCGGCCTATCAGCCCTTTGAGATGGGCAGGGGCGTGAAGATGTGTCCTTCTTGCAGGCTGCCGAAGCTGTGGCAGCGCTCGGATCCCCAGCGAAAGCCGTAGAGGGCGATGTAGGCGCACATCAGGGCATCGATTTGGTCTTCGTAGTTTTTGAGTTGGCGGCCCCTAAGGGATCCCACCTCCACCTGGAGCAGGGTTTCGTGGCCGCGCAGGGCAGGGTCGGCGTTGGTCAGGGAGCGCAGGTGCTGCCGGTAAAGTTGCCAAGCTTGTTCCCGTTCCGGCCAACTGCGTCGAGGGCGGGCCTTGTATTTCAGGGTGCGGCGGAGGCCGAAGAGGCTCACCATGGCGCTGTGGGGGAAGACTTCGGTGATCTGGCGGGCCAAGGATCCCCGCTCGATGCTGGCCTGCTCCCGAAAGCCATGGCGGGAGAGGGCTTGCACCAGGGCTTCCCCTCGCACTTGGCCGTTTTTTTCTAAGAGCCGGCGGTTGGCGGGGTGGGCGCCGGCGGCGTAGGCGCGAAACAGCTGGTTCAGCTCGGCTTCGGCCCGCCGCTGGCCGCTGAGGTTGGGGACGCGCAAGGGGGCGTCCACCGCCACCAGGCAGGGATCCCCTCCGGCTTGGGCTTGGATGTAGTCCACAATTTCCGGGTCGGTTTGCAGGATGCGACTGTCCAGCAGGCGGCCCGTCAGGTTCTGGACTTTGGCATCCCCCATTTCGACCTGCAACGTCGCCACCCCAGAGGGGTTGCGGTTTGACCAGGCCAGGTCTAGGCCAATACAGATTAACCGAGCCATACCGCTTTCCCCTTTTCCACACGCTCGATCGAGGATTCCCTCACCCCCAGCCCCTCTCCCTCAGGGAGGATCCCTCACCCCCAGCCCCTCTCCCTCAGGGAGAGGGGAGTAGGGTTCCCTCGCTGTTCGACTGCCAGTAGCGCCCTCGCACGGCCTCTATCCAATTTGGAACCGTCCTCTAACATCCACCTCAAAACCTAAGAAGGGATCCCGCTAAGGGGGATCCCGAAAGATCTATCCTATTCAGGGCAGTGGACTACGAACCGGCGAGGCAGTAGGTTTTCTGATGAGTGGAGAAACCTCACCCTGCCCTCGCCAGAGGATTAGTAGTCGTAGTCACCCATGCCGCTGCCGCTGCTGGCCGGCGTGTTGGTTTTGGGCTCGGGCTTGTCCACCACGATCGCTTCGGTGGTGAGCACCATGCTGGCAATCGAGGCAGCGTTTTGCAGAGCAGAACGGGTCACTTTGGCCGGGTCAACGATACCCGCTTCAAACATGTCCACATAGGCGTCGTTCTGGGCATCGTAACCCACCGTGAAGGGTTTCTCTTTCACCCGCTCCAGCACGATCGAGCCGTTCTGACCAGCATTCTCGGCAATGCGGCGCAGCGGAGCGCCCAGCGCGCGGGCAACCAGGTTGGCCCCCACCAGCTCATCGCCGGACAGGTTGGCCTGCGCCCACTCGGTGACCACCGGCATCAGGTGCGCCAGGGTAGTGCCGCCGCCCGGGACGATCCCTTCTTCCACCGCCGCTTTGGTGGCGTTGATGGCGTCCTCCAGGCGCAGCTTGCGATCCTTCATCTCGGTTTCGGTGGCCGCGCCCACTTTGATCACCGCCACACCGCCGGAGAGCTTGGCCAGGCGCTCCTGCAGTTTTTCTTTGTCGTAGGTGGAATCGGTTTCTTCAATTTGGCGACGGATTTGCTCGCAGCGGGCTTTGACGGCCGCTTCGTTGCCTTCCGCCACGATGGTGGTGTGGTCTTTGGTTACCGTGACGCGACGGGCCGAGCCGAAGGAGTCGAGACGGGCGTTCTCCAGCTTCAGGCCGCGTTCTTCGCTGATGACCTCACCGCCGGTGAGGATGGCGATGTCTTCCAGCATGGCCTTGCGGCGATCCCCAAAGCCAGGCGCTTTCACCGCTACCACGCTCAGCACGCCCCGCAGCTTGTTTACCACCAGGGTGGCCAGGGCTTCTTTCTCGATGTCTTCGGCGATGATCAGCAGCGGACGACCGGCGCGGGCCACTTGCTCCAGAACCGGCACCAGGTCTTGCACCAGGGTGATTTTCTTATCGGTAATCAGGATGTAGGGGTTTTCCAGAACCGCCTCCATCCGCTCCGTGTCGGTGACGAAGTAGGGAGAGATGTAGCCTTTGTCAAAGCGCATCCCCTCCGTCACTTCCAGCTCGGTGGTCATGGACTTGCCTTCTTCCAGGGAGATCACCCCTTCGCGGCCCACTTTGTCCATGGCCTCGGCAATCATGCGGCCCACTTCCTCATCGTTGCCGGCGGAAATGGACGCTACTTGGGCAATGGCTTTGGAGTCTTCCACTGGGCGGGCATGTTCGGCAATTTTGTCCACCAGGAACTTCACCGCCTTGTCAATGCCGCGCTTGAGGGCAATCGGGTTGGCGCCGGCGGCTACGTTTTTCAGCCCTTCTTTAACCATGGCATGGGCCAAGACGGTGGCGGTGGTGGTGCCGTCACCAGCCGTGTCGTTGGTCTTGGAAGCCGCCTGACGGATCAGGGAGACGCCGGTGTTTTCAATGTGGTCTTCCAGCTCGATTTCTTTGGCGATGGTTACCCCATCGTTGATGATTTGGGGCGCGCCAAATTTTTTCTCCAGTACAACGTTGCGCCCTTTGGGGCCAAGAGTAACGGCTACTGCTTCTGCCAATACATCCATGCCGTGCTCAAGGGCGCGACGAGCGTCTTCGCTGAAAATGATCGATTTGGCCATAGTTAACCTCTGACGTACAAACGCCGGTAAGGGTGAAACAAAGACTCAACGGCTCGACTGCTGAATTGCAGTTGAGTTGCTACCGAAGCACTGATGAATTACTGAACAATGGCGAGAATGTCCCGCTCGGCCAGCAGCACATATTCATCGCTGCCCAGCTTCACTTCTGTGCCGGCGTACTTGGAGTAGAGCACTTTATCGCCGGCCTTCAGTTCCATCGGGATCAACTTGCCCTCGTCATTGCGCTTGCCGGGGCCGACAGCGACCACCTCCCCCACTTGGGGTTTTTCTTTGGCAGTGTCGGGCAAAAAGATGCCGCCTGCGGTTTTCTCGTCCTGCTGGGCAATTTTGACCAGCACGCGGTCGCCCAGCGGCTTCAGGGTAGAGACGTTCAGAGCTACTGCAGCCATGACAATTTTCCTCCGTGATCCGAAAGCACGAAGCTGAAGGGTTTAACTTATGAGTCGAGACCTTAAGCTTGTGCAAATCGAGGTTTTAGCACTCTCGACTTACGAGTGCTAGTTTATCAGCCAACTTTCTGGCCTGACAATAGCCCCTGTGGGCGGGATCCCGCTTTTGGGCAGGTACGGTTGGGTACGGATCTCTCTACTTCTGGGCCTGTTGTGGGATCATGGCCTGAGGGGGGTGGAGCAAGCAGGTGCGGATCCCGTTTTTTCAAGTAGATGCCTTTACGGCGGTGCCTTTTGGGGGCAACCCGGCGGCGGTGTGTTTGCTGCCCCAGGAGCTGCCGGCAGCTTTGATGCAAGCGATTGCGGCGGAGAACAATTTGTCGGAGACGGCTTTTTTGCTGCCCCAGGGATCCCTGGGCGCTGTTCCCCACTATGGGCTGCGCTGGTTTACTCCGACGACGGAAGTGGATCTCTGTGGCCATGCCACCTTGGCCGGTGCCTATGTGCTCTTGACCGGGGTGCACCCGGAAGCTCAGGAGGTGGCCTTTTCCACCCGCAGTGGCCGGTTGTCGGTGCGGCGGCAGGGGGAGCGGCTGGCGATGGATTTTCCCGCCCAGGCTCCCCAGCCCTGGCCGGAAGCGCAAGAGCAGGTGGCAGCGGCTTTGGGGATCCCACCTGTAGATCTGTGCCGCGGAGGCATGGGTATGGCGGTGCTGGCTTCGGCCCAGCAGGTGCAGCAGGTGCAGCCGGATTGGGCCCAGGTTCAGGCGCTCCCCGTTTCCGGCTTGATCGTCACCGCCTCTGGGGAGGATCTGAAGGATGGGCCGGATTTCGTCTGCCGCGTTTTCGCCCCCCAGTTGGGGATCGTGGAGGATCCGGTGACGGGATCTGCCCAGTGTCTTTTGATGCCCTATTGGTCGAGGCGCCTGGGCCGGGCTGAGCTCAAAGCCCGCCAGCTCTCGACGCGGGGAGGCGAGCTGTGGTGCCGCGATCTCGGCCCTCGTGTGGAGATTGCCGGCCAAGCGGTGTTGGTGATTGTGGGAGAGCTGCGGATCCCCTAGAAAAAAGCACCCCGGCTGGTTCCGGGGTGGTGGAAAAAGTATGGGAACGGTTGGGCTAGCCCAAAAGTTCTGCCGCCTGAATGAGTTCCACTTGCTTTTTCTTGAGCACCAGCAGGAGCTGGGTGATGGCCACCGCTGCCAGGAAGGCCACCAGCCATTTCACCCGATCCGGGCTTTGCAACACCAGATCCCGCTCTGCTTGGCCAAAGCCGCCCACGTTGGGGTTGTTGGTGACCGGATCCCCCTCTTGGACGCTGTCGCCCACGTTAACCACCAACTCCGGCCCCGGCGGCACTACCAAGTTTTGGATCCCGTTTTCGGTCTCGAAACTGAGCACCCGCGTGCCCGGCAACTCGTATTCGGGCGGCACTAGGGCGGCCAGCTCAGCTGGCAGGTCGCTGAGATCCGACTCGACGGTGGCAATGCTGGCCAGGCGACCGGTGGCGGGAGCGCGGAAGACGTTGTTGTTGCTGAGGCTGCCGTCGGGGTTGATCTGGCCACGACCGCGGTTGGCGCCGACATAGACCCGATATTTCATGAAGGCCACCGAGGGATCCTCTTTCGGGTCAGGCGCTACCACCGGGAAGACGATTTCCTGGTGTTGCTCGCCGGGCAAAGGGCCCACCAGAAGGATGTTGGGCTTCTCGTCGCTGTAGGGGGTGATGTAGGTCTCGGCGGTTTCCTGCCGCTGTTCCTCGGTCATCTCCTCTTCGGTAGCCAAACGGAAGCCCTCCGGCAACACCACCACAGCACCCACATTCAGCCCGCCTTTGCTGCCATCCCCCAGCACCTGCTGTTTGCTCAGGTCATAAGGGATCCCGACCTTGATGGTGAACACCTGGCCAGGGGTAACCGCCTGCGGCACTTCGGCACGGGCGGGCATGGCGTTCAGGTGGCAGTTGGCGCAGACAATTTTTCCGGTGGCCTCGCGGGGGTTGTCGTAGGCCATCTGGGCGTAATAAGGGTAGGCTGCCGCCGGACGGGATCCCATCCCCAGCAACAGCAGCAGCGCACACACGGCTAAGCAAATTCGCTTCATAAGTCCAGCTCAGAATGGATTGCAATCACAGTTTTGGAACACAATTGGGGAAGAGCGATCTCGATCATTCGCCCCACCTCGCTCGGCAGAAGCTGACCTAACCACAAGCGGCTCACCTCGCCATCGGGATCCTGACTCACCGTTTTAAAAGGACTCCATCCCGCTGGCACGACCGGGAATTCAGTTAACCTCAGTTAACAGTTGAACCCAATTGCCGCCGTAGAGCTGTCGGGATCCCTTGCTCCTTCAGCTAGGCCTCGCGGAAATCGGGGCCTTGCCAGGGGCTGAAGCGAACGTTGTCGCCATCCACTGTGGCGCTCACCAGCTCCAGCGAGCGGGGAGCCGGCCCCCGGATCACCTTGCCGTTGGCCGCGTACTGGGATCCGTGGCAAGGGCACTTAAACAAGTTTTCTCCCACATTCCAGGGCACCACACAGCCGAGGTGGGTGCAAACAGCATTGAGGCCGTAATTGGCCACCGCCCCGTTGTCGATCACGATATAGGTGGGATCCCCCTTTAAGCCTTGGGCCAGCACCCGATCCGTGGCGGCATGGGTGGCCAACAGTTCACTGACGCTGATGGGCTTGCCGAGGGCGTCCTGAGCGATGAGGCCCTCACCCCCTCCCCCGGACGAGGGCGGAATAAAATACTTCACCACTGGGTAGAGGGCGCCCACCACCACCACTCCCACCGAGCCACTGAGCAGGGCATTCAGAAAAACCCGCCGGCTCATGGGGGGGGCTTCAAAGTTGCTAACCGCTTCCGTCATAATGGCAAATGCAGACCTGAGAAGTTTTAACGTTCGTTGACAAGCGACACCATCCTAACCGACCCCTTTGGCCAATATCGTTAAGAAATGCAACGGTGAACCCAAGGCCTTCAGCCTACCCGGCAACATTGAAGCCAGTCTCAAGCCAGTGCGATGACGGGATCCGACTTTCAAGCTTTGCTGCAAGACAAGTGGGGCTGCTCCTACGACGTGCAGTTGCGGCGTATCCAGCAAAAGGTGGTGTTGCTGGTGATGTGGCGCTACCTGGAGCAGCCCTCTTTTCCCTTGAGCGAGGCCGAGTACCTGGCCCACTTGGAGAAGGTGATGGCCCATTTACAGGCTTGGGGGGTGTGGGAAACCGTGCGCCGCGAAATCGAAGCCACCCGTCAGAGGCCTCGCATGGGCAAAGCGGTGGCCATTCCTCTGGATTTGCAAAAGGTGGGGGAGCGGGCCTCCGAGTGGTTGCTGTAAGTCCTAGAGGGGACGCTGCTTGCGCACTGGTTCGGTTTCGGGGCGATCCTCCTGAGCTTCTGATTCCAGTTCCAGCAGCGTGCGGAATGCCGGCTCGTCCAGACGGTAGTCCCGCTGCTCGATCAGATCTCGGTCGGTCGAGTAAATGGTGTCGGACTCGGACACAACTTCCTGACGGCGGAAGCGGCGGGCAAAGTTGAGTTTGCGCAGCAGCGCCTCTGTGGGACGCTTCAGTTGCTCTCGCCAAAGCTGCCGGATGCGATTGCGCCGCTCCACCCCTTGATTGCGAATTTGCAAGGCCAGCCAGCGAACGGCAGGCACGGCCAAAAACAGCGTGCCGTAGAGGAAGAGGAATCCAATCAGCGGGTAGATAAACGCCAAAAAGGCGTTGCTGCCGGCGGCGGCGGCCACCTCTTCCCGCGCTCCGTAGAGAATGGCGGCCAGAAAGAAATTGAGCACCCCCAATCCCCCCGCCAGGGTCAGTTGACCAGGTGTAGCCCGGCTAAACACCCAGGGTTTCTCTTGCAACACTTCAGGGATCCCCTTGGGCTGGCGCTCTGAGGCGGCCACCTGCAGCTCCGGGAAGCGGTAGACGATATCCCCGTCGTCGCTCACCTCCGGCTGACCGTCGAACTTGAGCAAAATCGGCAGCATGTAGTCTTCATACTCCAGGGCCGGGGATCCCGGCTCCACATCCAGATAGGGCAACACCTGCTCTGCTGTGATCACCCCTCCATTGGCGCGAATCAGTTGGCCGATGAGGGCATAGCGCTCCTCCTCTAGGTTGGCATTGGGATCCCCATCCCCAAACAGGAAGCTGTACACCGCCTCCAAAAAGTTCATCTCTGCTTGTTCCTGGCGGGGGCGCGCCCGACCGGAATAGTCCCTGTAGTAGTAGGGATAGGGATCCCAGAAGGGGTTGCCAACCCAAAGGTTGGGAAAGTAGTAAAACCCTATCCCCCGCGACCGGCTGCGATTGTCCTCCTCGCGGCTACTGGCCATCTGCAGAGCAATCAAGGCCAAAACGATCAAAACAATCGACACCACCAGCAGGATGCCAAAGGAGATGCGCAGCCCATAGAGAAAGCCCCCCCACAGCTTGCGACGCAGGGCGGCAAGCCGATCCTGCTGCTCTTTGCGCTTGAGAATGCTGCGAAAATCAGGCGGGAAAACGTAGGCGATCTCCCCCTGCCGGGAAACTTGCAGATGCCCCTCCGCCTTTTGGGCCAAATTCAGCAGCTCTTGTTTGGCCTCGTGTAAAGATAGGCCCGTGCTGGAGGCAATATCTCCCAGAGTGACCCGCAGGCCCAACTGTTCTACTGCGTCCATCACCAATGTTTGGGTAGCCACTCTTAACCTCCGCTTTTCGCCGAGACGCGCCGGGGAGCCTATCGGAACCCTTGACCCCGATCCGCTCCCGCATCGATCTATTTCCAGTATCTCCCCTCAACTCCGCGGCGGCGAGGGTCGTTGTTCCTCCCGCCAGCTTTTAACTGGGATCCCCATGAGGTGCCCTGCTGTTTTCTCCACAGCTTGCCGACCTGCCGCAACCTAAGCTTGGGGGAGTCTTATGTACCCCCATCTAGGGCAGCCAGGCCATCACGGCCAGCAGGGCAGAGAGGATCCCGATTAACGCCCAGGTGAGCGGCTTTGTATCCAACGGGGGAGCGGCTTCGCGAGGATCAAGGGAATCGCCAGATTTGGGGGAAGAGCCCTTGCGCTGAGATTGCCCATAGTCCAAGCGGTACGCCGGGGGGTCAGCTTCCTCGAGCCGGCTGAGATCGGGAATTTCGCTCAACCACTCCGCCGGACGCCGCAGACGGGGAGCTTGCCAGATGCCCAAAACATAGCGAGCCTGCTGGGCAACTTCTGGATCCGGGTTGCGCAGCAGGGTTTGGGCCAACCGGATGGCCTCCTGCGTTTCGCCAAGGGCTTCTTGGGCCAGGGCCTGCCAGAGCCGTAGCTTGCCCGACTGTGGGTAGCGGCTTTGGGCCTGCTTTATCTGTTCCAGCGCCTGCCGATAGTCTCCTCGCTCGAACTTCGACTGGATCAGGGCCAGGTGCTGGGTCAATCCCAGGTTTTCGGGAAGGGCCATCTTCGGGCTCCGCAGGCTAGGTCAGCTTCTGTTCTACTCCAAACCCCACCAGCAACAGCTCCTGCAAAGGCTGACCTTGAGGGGGGCGTCGGTAGGTGAGGATCTGCCGCAGGCGCAGACGAGGATTGAGTAGGGTGATGGTATCTACGGCAACCACGCGCGTGTAGGTGGTGGTCATCACCAGTTGCAGGGATCCAGGATCGAACCGGAAAACCGCCACCATCGGGCGATCTTCCTCATAGGCCCGATCCCGCAGATAGTCTCCCTCCAGACCCAGGGAGGTTTCTTGCCGAGGGACAAACAGCATGTTCAGCTCTTGCCCGGCCTCCTCCCCCGTTTCGGAAACCGTCTCAAAAGCCAAGTGAAAGCCCAAAAAACCATCCACGTTGTGGTTGGGGTAGTTGTTGTCGGCCAGCACCTTGTGCTTCAGCTCAGGGGTGAGGGTGCGAATGGTGAACTCGGTGCGGGAGCGCTCCACCTCGCCACGGTCTAGGTAATGGTAGGTGCGCTCGGTGCGCCAAGCCCCGATGCAGCAGTTGAAAAAGTGGTGGAATTGTTGGATGGCGTTCATGCAGGCGGGAGCGGACAAAGTCAGAGATCGACGCCGGAGCCGAGAAGTGGCCCAGGCAACTCTGCTCCCGATCCTAAAACGAATCGAAAACAAACAGGAGTCCCCATCCCGAATGCCAAAGATTGAGATCTCCACGGGGTGGAGACCTGGAACGCAATCCCCTCCTAGCGGCCTTGTGCCACCGGGATCCCCTGGGGCTGCCCCAACAGCTCCAGGGCTCGCTGAAGCTGGATGTCCTCCGGCCCGGCCAGGGTTTCTGCCGTTAGGGGAACGGATCCCTCCCCCACCACCACATCCGGCTGGATCCCCTGGTGATGGATGTTATGGCCGCTGGGGGTGAGGTACTTGGCCGTCGTCACCGCCAGCCCAGAGCCATCTGCCAGCTCCAGCAGGGATTGGATCAGCCCCTTGCCAAAGGTGCGCGTTCCCACCAGTCGGGCTCGCCCACTGTCCTGAAGTGCCCCGGCCAACACTTCACTGGCACTGGCGCTGCCCTGGTTCACCAAGACCACCAGCGGCGCCTCTGTGAGCACCTCGCCGGTGGCGGGAATGCTGTCTTGAATGCCGTGGCGATCCGTCACCAGCACGATGTCGCCCTTGGGGATCCAGAAGCGGGCGATCTCGATGGCCGCCTGTAAGAGTCCCCCTGGGTTGTTGCGCAAGTCGAGAATGTAGCCCCGCACCCCCTGAGCTTCAGCGGCCCGAATGGCTTGACGAACCTGAGCGGCAGCATTGCCGTTGAACTGGCTGAGGCGAATGTAGGCCACCGTTCCCTGAGGCAGCTCAAAAAAACGGGTGCGCACGGGGTTGATGGTGATCGACTGGCGCACCAGCTCCACCTCCCAAACGCGATCCTGCCGCTTCAGCTTCAGAGTAACCGGCGTGCCGCTGCGCCCCCGCAGCCGTTCGGCCACTTCGTCTAAGCTCAGCCCTGCCACCGGCACCCCATCCACGGCCAAAATCTCGTCCTGAGGTTGAATCCCGGCCTGCTCGGCAGGAGTGCCTTCCATAGGCGCAATTACCCGCACCGAGCCCTGCTCGTCGATGGCGATCTGCAAACCGACACCGCTCAGCTCCCCGGCTGTAGAGGTCTGCAAGCTAAGGTAGTGCTCTTTGTCCAGAAAGCGGGTAAAAGGATCCCCCAGCGTCGCCAACATCTCCTCAATAGCGCGGTAGGTCTCTTGCCGATCCTTCAGGGGCCGGGAGAGAAACCGTTGCCGCACCTGCCACCAGTTTTGCCCGTTAAACCCCGGATCTACATAGGCTCGATCCACATAGGCCCAGGCCTGCGCCAGCAGTTGCTGCTCTTCTCCCCAGCGACTGGCCTGAACTGGACAGGCATCCATGCCCAAACTCGCCCAGAGCAAACACCCCAGCAGAACAATGCGGATGCCCCAGGCCAACCTTGCTCGGATCCCCCACCATCTCCGATGGAGCCCTGTGTGTCTCAGCTTCTGCACAACCATCTATCCTAAAAAAGTTAAGAAATGTGAACAAAACACAGCATTGAAAAGTCGTCTGGCCTGTCGGGATCGAGATCTGGCTCCCAAAGCTGAGCCTTGCGTCAGGATGGTGTTAAAGAATTGTGTTAGATTGCTGAGTGGAGCAGGCCTGCCCTGCCCTCAAGATCCACTTTTCAAAAACTGCAGGCATCATGAGCAAAGTTTACGACTGGTTGGACGAGCGGCTGGAGATTACGCCTTTCGTCGACGACGCAACTGGGAAATTCATTCCGCCTCACGTTAACATCTTCTACTGCCTTGGCGGGGTGACGCTGGTGTGCTTCCTTATTCAGTTTGCCACCGGCTTCGCCATGACCTTCTACTACCGTCCGACGGTGGCCGAGGCCTTTGAGTCGGTCAACTACATCATGACCCAGGTCAACTTCGGCTGGCTGCTGCGCTCCATCCATCGCTGGAGCGCCTCCATGATGGTGTTGATGATGATCCTACACACCTTCCGGGTTTATCTGACAGGAGGGTTCAAGAAGCCTCGCGAGCTGACCTGGGTGACCGGTGTGATCTTGGCGGTGCTGACAGTTTCTTTTGGCGTTACCGGCTACTCCCTGCCCTGGGATCAGGTGGGCTACTGGGCAGTCAAGATCGTCTCCGGTGTGCCCAGTGCGATTCCGGTGGTGGGTGACTTGTTGGTGCAGCTTATCCGTGGCGGCGAAGCTGTCGGCCAAGCGACTCTGACTCGCTTCTACAGCTTGCATACTTTTGTGTTACCCTGGCTGGCTGCGGTCTTCATGACCATGCACTTTCTGATGATCCGCCGCCAAGGGATTTCTGGGCCTTTGTGAGCAAAGTTTGTCTCTTGGCTCCGCAAACGGTGACCCTTTAGCTTCTGGTTCAGGATTTTTGCAAGGAGAACTCTCATGGCTATCTCAAAGCAGGTCATAGCGACTGAGGCCATTACCCGCAAAGTTGACCTAGACAACCCCAAGGTTGTAGCCAAGCTGAAGAAAAACATGGGCCATATGACCTATGGTGAGCCTGCTTGGCCCAACGATTTGCTTTTTATGTTTCCGGTGGTGATCCTGGGTACCATCGGTCTAATCGTCGGCCTGGCGGTCATGGATCCCGCAGGGGTGGGCGAGCCGGCGGATCCCTTTGCCACACCGCTGGAAATTCTGCCGGAATGGTATCTCTACCCCGCTTTTCACATTTTGCGTATTGCTCCCAACAAGTTGTTGGGGATTGCTCTGATGTCTGCTATTCCTGTCGGTCTTTTGTTTGTGCCCTTCATCGAAAACGTCAACAAGTTCCAAAATCCGCTGCGCCGCCCGGTGGCGACGACGGTGTTTTTGATCGGCACCTTGGTTACCCTCTACCTGGGTATCGGTGCCACTTTGCCCTTGGATAAGTGGGTCACCTTGGGCTTGTTCTAGAGCTTTAGCTTGAGGGTTTGCTCATCATTATTGTTATAGGGTGCAGCAGGTCAGTGGCCAGGCTGCACCTTATATCATCCCTGGAGAGAGCTTTTTGGGGGAGTTCTCCACAAACCTGTGTGCCAAGGGATGGCTGAGCCCGCCGAAATGGTAGTATTTCTACGCCATTGTCTTCAGCTTGACTGCTCATGAGCGCCGCAACTGCTCGAACCTATCGGATCACGGCCCTAGCCGGCGATGGGATTGGCCCAGAAATCATGCGGGTGGGGCGGGCTGTCTTGGATGCGGTTGCTGCCCAGATGGGGTTTTCCATTCAGTGGCAGGAGGGTCTGATCGGCGGGGCGGCCTATGAGGAAACGGGGGATCCCTTGCCGCCAGAAACCCTGAAAATGGCCCAGGAGAGCGACGCCGTCTATCTGGCAGCGGTTGGCGACTTTAAGTACGACACCCTGCCTCCTGAGAAACGCCCAGAACGGGCTTTGTTGGGCTTGCGGGCCGGCCTGGGGCTCTTTGCCAACTTGCGCCCGGTGAAAGTCTTCCCCCAACTGGTGGCGGCCTCTTCCCTGAAGCCGGAGGTTATCGCGGGGATCGACCTGGTGGTGGTACGCGAGCTAACAGGGGGCATCTACTTTGGTCAACCCAAAGGGATCTTCACAGATG
The DNA here is from genome assembly GCF_047462375.1 of Synechococcus sp. H55.8. Lineage (NCBI taxonomy): Bacteria > Bacillati > Cyanobacteriota > Cyanophyceae > Synechococcales > Synechococcaceae > Synechococcus > Synechococcus sp. H55.8. The sequence continues at coordinate 43,566 of NZ_JANSJC010000003.1, forward strand.
CCAAGGGATCCCGGCGCGGCGTGAACACCATGGTCTACAGCGAGGCCGAGGTCGATCGCATCGCTCGTGTGGCCTTCGAACTGGCGCGCAAGCGGCGGCGCAAGCTCTGCTCGGTGGACAAGGCCAATGTCCTGGAGGTATCGCAACTGTGGCGGGAGCGGGTCAATGCCATGGCGGCTGAGTACCCCGACGTGGAACTTTCCCACCTCTACATCGACAATGCTGCTATGCAGTTGGTGCGCTGGCCCAAGCAGTTCGACGTCATCCTCACCGGCAATCTCTTCGGCGATATCCTGTCCGACGAGGCGGCAATGCTGACCGGCTCTATTGGTATGCTGCCCTCGGCCTCCTTGGGATCCTCCGGCCCTGGGGTGTACGAGCCGGTACACGGGTCGGCTCCCGATATTGCCGGACAAGACAAAGCCAACCCCATTGCCCAGGTGCTCTCCGGCGCTCTGCTGCTGCGTTACTCCCTGGAACAGCCGCAAGCTGCCGACCGCATCGAACAGGCGGTAGAGGCCGTTTTGGCACAGGGTTACCGCACCCCAGATATCTATTCCGAGGGAACAACCTTAGTGGGTTGCCGGGAAATGGGAGACAAACTGGTGGCAGCTCTGTCCCAGCAGCAGGCGTCGTAGCCTTGCAAGCAAGATTGAGATGCTTTACCCCCTCCCCCAAAAGGAGAGGGGAGCTACGCCTAACCCGCCTCAGGAAGAAGGTCGATCCCCTCAGTCGTTTCAAGCGCCTCTTCCGGTCGAGAGGTTGTTTCTTGGCAGCGCTCCATAGCTTGCAAAAGCAGGGTTTCCCCTTCTTGCAAGGTTTCGATGCGACAGAGAAGGGCGCGGAATTGAGAAGCCCCCACAAAATCTTTGATGTACCAAGTCATGTGCTTGCGGGCCTGTCGGATGCCACGTTCCCCCTTACACTCCCAGAGGCCCCGCAAGTGTTCTAAAGCCATTTGAATCCGCTCCAGGGGGGTAGGAGCTGGTCTTTCTTGGCCGGTTTTCAGGAAGTAATCGATTTCCCCCACCAGGAAGGGATAGCCCATGGTGCCGCGGGAGCACATCACCCCATCGGCGCCAGTTTCCTCCAGACACTTTACCGCCGCCGCTGGTGAGAAAATATCCCCGTTGGCAATTACCGGAATGCGCAGATGCTCTTTGACACGGCGAATCCAATCCCAACGGGCTTTGCCGTTGAACCCCTGAGCCCGTGTCCGGCCATGCAAAGTCAGCAATTGCGCTCCGGCCTCCTGCAGCCGGTGGGCAAAATCCAGAATGTTGATCTCCTGATCCGACCAACCCAGGCGAGTTTTCACTGTAACAGGTACGGGCACGGCTTTGGCCACCGCTTCCACAATCCGGGCTGCCGTGTCCGGCTCCCGCAGCAGGGCAGAGCCGCCGCCGTTTTTGGTGATCTTGTTCACAGGGCAGCCCATGTTGATATCTACCAAGGTCGCCCCCTCATCCACCGCCATACGGGCTGCTTCCGCCAAAAAGTGGGGTCGGCAGTCGAACAACTGAATGCCGATGGGCTGCTCCCCCTCCCCCACTTCCATAATGCGGGGTAGCTCGCGGGCATAGTGCAAGCCGGTCGCGTTCACCATTTCGGTGTAGACCAGGCTTTGCGGGGCAAAGCGGCGTACCAGCCCCCGAAACACTTTGTCTGTCACTCCCGACAGGGGCGCCTGAAAGACGCGACTAAAAATCTTCACCCCGCCAATCTCAAGGGGTTGGGCCATTCGAGCTTGCAATTGCGGCGAAAGCTGCAGGCTCATCGGGATCCGGAGAAAGCAACCAGCAACTTATCCTTCTTTATTGACAAAGTAAAGTAGGCCCATGATGCGCGCCCGTTTGATGGCGGCGGACAGCTCCCGCTGCTGCTTGGCGGTCAGGCCGGTGATGCGGCGGGGCAGGATCTTGCCTCGCTCGGTTACAAATTTCTTGAGCAGCTCAACATCGGTGTATTTGATCGGCTCTCCCGGCTTGATGGGAGACAGGCGGCGACGAGCGTAAACCATAGGTCAGGGGAACGGTAAAGCGGCTTGAACTACTTGATCTCTTTATGGACGGTGTGGCGGTTGCACTTGGGGCAGAATTTCTTCAGCTCCAAGCGGGCCGTGGTGTTACGGCGATTTTTGGTGGTGGTGTAGCGGTTCACCCCTGGAGAACGCTTATTGACGTTGGTGCGGCACTCCGTACACTCCAGGGTAATGATGATGCGAGCACCCTTTGCTTTGGCCATGACGGATCCCAAGGTGGAGGAAGTAAAAGCACTTGGGAACCCCCAACCCCAGGGGTTGAGGCTGGAGATGGGTTCACCTCGTAAGCGCGATCACCAATTATCCAACTTTTCTTTGACGGAATCAACCCAGTTTTTGACTTGCTTGCCGGTTTGTTGTCTTAGGCTGCGGGTGTTCCGATCCACGTCCTTGCTCAGGCGCTGCATCTGCTGGGAAAGATCGCGCACTGCCTCATTGCGTTGGGCTTGGCGCAACAGCTCGCGAGCGGCGGACTTGACGTCCTCGGCGGCGTCCCCCTCCAGGATGTCCTGCAGCAACCGCAGGGCTTTTTCATCCAGGTGGTAGCCCTGCTCCGATTCCACCACCAGGGTGCGCCCGGCCCGGTCGTGGATGCTCTGGCGTTTTTCCTTGTCGAAGAGGGCAAACAGCCCATCGGCAGCCAGGGGCACCAGCAGGGCTTCCGTGAGCACAAACAGGGAGAGCACCCCCTCGCGGGCCAGGGAGCGAACCAGGTGGGGCGGTGCCTCGGTTTCGGGATCCAAGGTTTTGAGGTTCAGCAGCCATTTGCCAAGGCTTTGGCCAGCGGGGCGGGATTGGAAGTAGCCGCGGTTCACCAGCCAGGTGGCGAAGAAGGCGATGTAGCCGGTCATGTCCACGGCGCCCGCATCGGCTCCCACCAGAGAAGCCAAGCCCTGCGCCAGGTAGGAGACCCCCAGCCCCAGCCCAAAATCCAGGGCAAAGGCCCCGATCCGTTTGCCCCAGGGGGCCAGTTTGGGCAGGTTTTCCTCGGCCTGGGGCGAGCTGGCTGCTTGGGAAGCCGGTCGCTCTGCTTGTACAGGAGGCAGGGAGGTTGCCGGGGGCAAGGCGCTGAAAGCTTGCCACTCGCTGGCGTTTTGATCCAGTTGCTCGGTTTTGGGCCGCTCTGGAAATGGAGGCCGTTCAGGATAGGGTCTGGGATCCGTCATCGCAGGTTGAGGCTGTCAGTCCTATCATTCTAGCTAGCAAGGCGGGTCTAGACCCCCACCGGCAGGGGAGCAGGGCTGCGGCGCGGGATCGCGTAGGTCATCCGATCCCGGGCCAGGATTGTGTTGGGAAAAATCGCTTGAGCTTCCGCCAGCAAGTCTTCTAGGGTGATGGGAGCTTCGGGGGTGTAGCGGGGACTGAAGTGGGTGAGGATGAGGGTCTGGGCCTTGGCTTCGGCGGCCACCCGCGCGGCCATGGCGGCAGTGGAGTGCTTGGCGCGCTGGGCCAGTTCGCGATCCGCTTCGGCGTAGGTGGCCTCGTGGATGACCAGGTCAGCAGCACGGGAGAGATCGACGGCGTTGCGGCAGAAGATGGTGTCGGTGCAGTAGGAGAGCTTGCGCCCTGGGATGGGATCCCCCACATAATCTCGCCCGTGGAAGTGGCGGCCCTGCCAGAAGATGGATTGCCCGGCCTTGAGCTGGCCGTAGAGGGGGCCGGGCGGGATCCCGTCGGCCTGAGCCTTGGCCACGTCGAAAGTGCCTGGCCGATCCTGTTCCACCACGCGGTAGCCGAAGGCGGGCACCCGGTGATCCAGGGGCGCGCAAAAAACCCAATATTCTGGATCCTGAAGAATGAGACCTGTTTCTACGGTGTGAACCCGGAAGGAATAGGGGATCCGCGTCTCGCTGTAGCGCAGCACCGCCTTCAGGTACTCTTCCAGGCCGGGGGGGCCGTAGATGTCGATGTGTTGGGGGGTACTGCCCAGGCCACAGGAGGCCAACAGCCCCGGCAGGCCGTAGATGTGATCCCCGTGCATGTGGGTGATGAAAATGCGGCGCAACTGGCTGGGGCGCAGCTCGTCCAGCCGCAACAGTTGGTGTTGGGTGCCCTCGCCACAATCAAACAGCCACCATTCCGACCGCTGCGGAAACTGCACCGCCACGCCAGAGACATTGCGCTGGCGGGTGGGCATGCCGGAGCTGGTGCCCAAGAAGGTAACACGAATGGCGTTGGGATCCGTCACAAGGGCAGAACGGTAAAGTTGAAGGAATGGGATCCCTAGCTTATCAACTGTTCCTGCCGCGCGCAGGGAAAAGGCGGCCCAAAACCCTTGTTAGGATGAAAAGTAAGTGTCAGCTTTCCCGCCATGATCACCTTGACCGAGAGCGCCATCCAAGAGCTAAAACGCCTGCGCAGCAAGTACGAGAAGGAGGGATCCCAGCCCATCCTGCGGCTGGGGGTCAAGCCCAGCGGCTGCTCTGGCCTCTCTTACGTGATGAACTTCGAGCCCCAGGCCAACCCTGACGACCATACCTTTGACTTTGGCGATATTCGGGTGGCAGTGGATCCCTTGAGCATGACTTTGATCCAGGGCCTTACCGTCGACTTTTCCGAGGATCTGTTGGGGGGCGGTTTCAAATTCAAGAACCCCAACGCGGTGGCTAGCTGTGGCTGCGGCACTTCCTTTGCCACCGCCGAAACTGCCGCTGCCGTCGGCCATTGATCACATCCTGCCGGACGACTCTAGGCTGGGTAGGCGGAGTACAAAACACGTCCACCCGTCCTCGCTGCTGACTCGAACGTGGCCCTTGAGATGCTCCACCCACTGCTTCACCAAAGCCAACCCCAGGCCGCTACCTGGCTGGGCCCAGGGATCCGCAGTGGGCACGCGGTAGAAGCGCTCGAAGAGGCGGGGCAGATGTTCCGGCTCGATCTGAGCGCTGTTGCCGATCTTAAACTCAACCCCTTCAGGGATTGGCTGAACCTCTAGACGGATCGTGCCACCTGGCTGGGTAAACTTGCAGGCATTGTCCAGCAGTTCTTTGAGGATCTGGGTCAGGAGCTGCGGATGGCTGTAAAACCGCCAGGGGGAGGGGGGCAGATCCCCCACCTGCAGCGTGAGGGAGCGGGCCTGGGTGCATTGCTGCGCCGACTCGATCAAGCTGTGCCAGAGGTGGGGCAGGTCAATAGCTGCAACGGCAGAGCCCAGGTCTTTCCCTTCCAGGCCCTGCAGATCCAATAGGCGGTTGATGAGCTGGATTTCGGCCTCGCACTCCTGCAGGGCAATGTCCCGGTATTGCCGCTGCTTCTCGTTGAGGGGGGTGCGGCCCAGGAGTTCCAGGGCTAGCTTGATCTTGGTCAAAGGCGTGCGCAGCTCGTGGGAGACCGTGGCCAGAAAGTGGTCTTTGAGGCGGTTGAGCTGCTCCAGATCTGCCACCTGGCAGGCCAGTTGGGCGGTGCGCTCCTGCACCTTGGCTTCCAGTTCCTGGTTAAGCTGCTGCAGACGGCGCTGGGCCTGGTTGGCTTGCAGCAAGTGGCGCAGCCGCCGCTTCAAAACCGACCAGTGGATGGGCTTGGGGATGTAGTCGCTGGCACCGGCGGCAAAGGCCTCACTGACAAAGGCTTCGTCTTCTAAAGCGGTGACGATTAAAATTGGCATGTCGGGGTTTTGGGCGTGGAGGCGGCGGCAGCACTCAAACCCATCCAGATCCGGCATCACCGCATCCAGGAGCACCATGTCCGGCTGATGGCGGCTTACGACTTCTAGACAAGCCAAGCCGCTGTCCGCTTCTACAACTTGGTAGCCTTCCCGCTCCAGGGCATAGCGAGCCAAAAGTCGCTGGCTGGGATCATCGTCGGCAATCAGCAGCAGCGGCTTTTCCTCGGCTCCAGAGAAGCTCCCTCCCCGCCAATCTGACATAGGCTTGGCATTAAGCTTCTGCATGGGTACTGGCAACAGGAGAAGGCCCAGACGCGGCAGCCGATAACTCCAGGGTAACTCGCTGGTACTCGGCTTCCAACCGTTGCAAGGCCTGCTTCAGGGTATCCCAGTTTACAAAAGCGGGAGAGGGGTGGCGAGAGAGGTTCTCCAGCTCCTGACACATCTGAGCTAGCGACTTGGCCCCCAGGGTGCTGCTGCTGCCCTTGAAGCGGTGGGCCAGTTGGGCCACGGTTTGGGCATCTTGCCGCTCCAGAGCCTGGCGCAGGGATCCCAGCAGGGCCTGGCTGTCTTGCTGGTAGGTTTGCACCATCTCCTGCCAGTCTTCGGGGGATCCCAGCATGCTGCGTAGGCTGGCCAGGGTGTCGGGATCCAAGGCTGGCTCCGGTTTTTCTTCCGTGCAAGAAGAAGAGATTTCCTGCAAAGCGCGCTCCAGCACAGCCGGCTGCAGGGGCTTGGTCAGGTAGCCGTCGACGCCGGCGGCCTCGGCAGCAGCACGGCTTTCCAGGAAAGCATCGGCGGTGAGGGCAAGGATGCGTGGCTGGCGATCTGGGGGAAGTTCGCTGCGGATGCGGCGGGTGGCGGCCAGGCCGTCCAGCTCCGGCATGTGCAGATCCATCAAGACCAGGTCGTAGGCGCGCAGTTGCAGCGCCTGCAGAGCTTCCAGGCCGTTGGCCACGATGTCCGGCTGATAGCCCAGCCGCTCCAGCATTAGGCGGATGACTTTTTGGTTGACGGGGTTGTCCTCGGCTACCAAGATGTGCAACGGGCAGCGGCTGGCCAAAGGCAGCGGGGGCTCCAAGGGGGAAGTAGCGGCAGGCACTTTTTCCTGGCAAAGCAGAGCCCGCAGTTGCGAGGCCTTGACCGGCTTGCTCAGGGCAGGAAAAGAGCCAGAACTTGCCAAAGCCGCGCTGCGGGCCACCAGCAGCAAAGGCCTCAGGGGGGGCTGCTCCTGCTGCAGAGCCTTGGCCAGGGCCAGTCCATCGCCATCAGGCAGGCTGGTATCCACCAGGGCCAGCTCAAAAGTCTGGGCCTTGGCCAGAGCTTGGGCTTCTGCTGCAGAGCTGCAGGCCGTTACCTGCATCCCCCAGGCCTGGAGCAGGCGAGCCAGGAGCTGCCGTTGGCTGGCGTTGTCTTCCACCAACAAAACCCGCTTGCCGGCTAGAGCAGCATCGAGGGCTGGGGCTGCCAAGAGGGCCGGATCCGGAACACGCAGCGGGACACGGAAACCAAAGGTGGATCCCTGGCCCGGCTGGCTTTGCACCCAGATCTCTCCGCCCATCAGTTGACAGAGGCGCTGGCTGATGGCCAAGCCCAAGCCCGTGCCGCCGTAGCGGCGGCTGATGGAGCTGTCCACCTGGCTGAAAGGCTTGAAGAGGCGATCCTGCTTTTCCGGCGGGATGCCGATGCCGGTGTCTTGCACCTGGAAGCTCACCCACTGCTCCTGGGCCTCGACGCTTACCACCACTTCTCCCTGCGGGGTGAACTTGATGGCGTTGCTGAGGAGATTGGCCAGGATCTGGCGCAGGCGGTTGGGATCCCCCACCAGGCTGGCTGGCAAGCTGGGATCCACCCAGGCCACCAGCTCCAGATCTTTGCTCTGGGCTTGGGCGGCCATGAGATCCAAGAGCTCCTCCATGAGCTGGGGCAGGGAAAAGGGCGTTTCCTCCAGCTCCAATTTCTGAGACTCGATCTTGGAGAAATCCAAAATGTCGTTGATGAGGCTGAGCAGCACCTCGCTGCCGTAGCGGATGGTCTGCACCCAATCCCGCTGCTGCGGATCCAGGGGGGTATCCAGCAACAGGCTGGCCATGCCCATGATGGCGTTGATGGGCGTGCGGATCTCGTGGCTCATGGTGGCCAAGAATTCGCTCTTGGCGCGGTTGGCCGCCTCGGCAGCTTCCATAGCCGCCTTCATCTGCTCTTCCGTCTGCTTGGCCAGGGTGATGTCCCGCCCGGCGGCGTAGGCCAGGGATCCCGCCAGAGAGGCGCGCCATTCGATAAAGCGGTAGCTGCCGTCTTGGGTGCGGTAGCGGTTGACTAAGCCATCCAGGCGTCCTTCTTGCAGCAGCTTTTGCATCGCCTTCTGCGTGGCCAGCAGATCTTCCGGGTGCACCCATTCCCAAAAGGGGTGCTGCTGCAGCTCCTCGAGGGAACGGCCCAGAACAGTCTCCCAAGCAGGGTTGAGGCGGCGAAAATACCCCTGCTCGTCGGCAATGCAGAGCAAGTCCAAAGCTACCGAGAAGAATTGCTCCAGCTCTGCTTCGGCCTGCTTGCGGGCGGTGATATCGACGGCGGTAAACACCCAGCAAGGGATCCCGCGCAGCACCAGCGGCTGGACGAAGACGTCTTCCCAAAACTCCCGGCCATCCCGCCGTTGCCAGTGCCACTCAAAGCGGGCAGATCCCTGCTGGCGGGCCTGCTCCAGGTGAGGCTGCAGCGAGAACCCCCTTCCCTGCAGGGCCTGGCGATAGGGGGACTGCTCCAAAACGTCGAAGGCCCGCAGCTCCTCCAGGCTAGAAAATCCATAGGCGGCAAGGGCGCGCGGATTAGCCTCCAAGATCTCGCCCGTTTCGGCATGGCGAATGAGGATGGCCACGGCAGCATTTTCAAACAGGGCGCGGAACTTCTGCTCGCTCTCTTGCAGGGCTTGCTGTGCCTGCACCCGCTCCGTGATGTCGCGAATGATGAGCACCACTTCCTGCGCATTCAGAGGGGCAATGCGCACCTCCTCGTGGCGCACCTCGCCATCGATTTCCAGGCTTTGCTCGTAGCGCTGCAGGGTTTGGGTGGCCAGGGCTTGGCGAATATAGGCAAGCCGCCGCTCCGCCAGGTCTGGGGGCAGGAGTTCGTGGGGTGAGCGCCCCAGGTAAGTTTCTGGCAAGCCGTAGGGCCGCACCTCCCCCCCACAGCTCACTCCCAGGCAAACGCCCTGGCTATCGAGGTGAAAGATGAGATCCGGGATGGCCGCCAAAATAGCTCTTTGCCTTTCCTCGGCAGCTTTGAGCTCCAGCTCGGCCTGCTTGCGCTCTGTGATGTCCCGCACCAAGACGTAGAGCTTCTCGCTGCCGTGGGCAACGATACAGGCCCTGCGATACTGCCGCACCCCGCCTGGCAGCTCGATCTCGTACTCCAGGTATTCGACGCTCTGGTTGGCCAGAGCCCGCCTTCCCAGAACCTCGCATTGCTCCCTCAACGCAGCAGGCAAAATCTCCTGGAGCCGACGGCCAATGTAGTCCTCGGGGGGGCGCAGAGTGGCGAAGTAGCGGGGCGGCTTGCAGTCGAGGATGCGACCGTCGGCAGCGATCTCCAAAACCATATCCGGGATTGCCTCGTAGAGGGCGCGGTAGCGGGACTCGCTTTCCCGCAGTGCCTGCTCCCGATCGACCTGCTCTGTGATGTTGCGGCTGGTGATGAGGATCCCGTCCCCCACCGGCACCACCTGGTGGTGGATCCAACTGGCCTGCAAGCCTGGCTGGCCGGAGATGGGAAACTCCTCTTCCAGGGGGATGCGGGTTTCCACCACCCGCTTGTATTTTTCAAAAAAGCCAGCCGTGCGGTTGATGGGCAACAGCTCGCACAGCCTTTGGCCGAGGATCTCCTCCCGGCGGCGGGAAATCAGCTCCTCCCCCTTGGCGTTGACATCCACAAAGACAAAATCCGCAATCTCGCCGGTAAAAGGATCCCGCACCGCCTCCAAGAGATAGATGGCATCTAAGCTGGCTTCCAGCGCTGCGCGGAAACGGGCCTCTGGGCTGGAAGTTGGCAGCGATCCCTTGAAAATGAGCTTGAAAACTCTCTTGAAGAGAGGGATCCGCCGCCGGAGCCAGCCAAGCCCTAGAAGCGCTCCGAGAACCAAAACAATCCCCCCAAGCATAAAGCTGGCCCAGCCCGGCAGCATTATCTCTATCCCCAGCTCTTTTCTGGTGGCGGCTGCTTCCAGCTTATCTTCTGGCTTCCGCAGAATCGCTCAGTTAAGTTGCGGAAAAAAGCTGCCCTACCCTGCCCTGGGAAAAAGCTTTTGGCAAAGGAGGAAACCATGGAAGCTAGCCTTAACGGGGGCGCCAGCGGCAGTAGAGTTTTTCCAGATCTACCCAGACCATCACTACTGTGCTAAAGCCGACGCAAATGAGCAGCTCAGTGAGGGTCAGTTCTTCTGTCCCGAAAAAGTCGCGCAGGAAGGGCACATAGAGCAGGGCCAACTGCAGCAGCAAAGTGGTCAGCACCGCCCCCAGCAGGTAGGGGTTGGAAAAGGGGTTGAGCTCGATGGTCAGCTTGTCGTTGGAGCGAACCGCCAGCGCATGGCCCATCTGGGCAATACACAGGGTGGTGAAGACCATCGTGCGCCAGTGAACGATGTAGGCTTCCACAATCCCCATCATGAGGATCGTCGCCAAGCCAAAGACGACGCCAATGCGCACCATGTAGGCGCCGAGCCCTTGGGCAAAGATGCTTTCTTTGGGGTTGAAGGGGGGACGCTGCATCACCCCTGGCTCCGCCGGCTCCATTGCCAAAGCCAGAGCAGGCAAGCCGTCGGTTACCAAGTTCATCCACAGGATCTGTAGGGGCGTCAGCGGCACGTCCTCTAGGCCCAGAAGGGGTGCAGCAGCCACGGTCAACACCTCGCCGATGTTGCTACCCAGGATGTATTTCACGAAGCGGCGGATGTTGCTGTAGACCACCCGCCCTTCTTCAATGGCCGCCACGATGGTGGCAAAGTTGTCGTCCAGCAGCACCATGTCGCTGGCCTCTTTGCTGACATCGGTGCCGGTGATGCCCATGGCAATGCCGATATCCGCTTGGCGCAGGGCAGGGGCGTCGTTGACGCCATCGCCGGTCATGGCCACAAACTGGTTTTGCTTTTGCAGGGCCTGCACGATGCGCAGCTTGTGTTCGGGAGCCACGCGGGCGTAGACGTTGACCCTCTGCACCGTCTCCATCAGCTCCTCAAAGCTCAGCCGGGAGAGGGTGCGCCCATCAATGGCCTGGTTCTCGGAGTCGAGGATGCCCAGCTCGCGGGCAATAGCGATGGCGGTGAGTTGGTGATCGCCGGTAATCATCAGGGTGCGGATCCCGGCCTGCTGGCAGCGGGCTACCGCTTCCCGCGCTTCGGGCCGAGGGGGATCGTACATGCCCACTAGGCCCAGCCACACCAGGTTGCGCTCGATCTCCTCCAGGTTCTCCGGGATCCGCTGCAACTGCTGAGTGGCCACCCCCAAAACCCGGATGCCCTGGCCGGCGAGGCGGTTGTTGGCGCCCAAAATGGCCTGGCGATCGGCTTCTGAGAGCATCTGCCAAGTTCCGCTTTTCTGGATATAGGTGCACTGCTCCAGCACCAGCTCGGCGGATCCCTTAACGTAGACGCGGTAGCTGCCCTCCTCTTGCACCACCACGCTCATGCGCTTGCGTTCCGAGCTAAAAGGGATCTCCTGCACCCGCGGGTGCTGCTCTTGCAAAGAGGCTTTCTGCAGGTTGGCCTTGGCGGCAGCCACCAGCAGGGCGGCCTCGGTGGGATCCCCCAGGATCGACCAGGTGGGGGCAGCGCCGCGCTGGGCTGAGAGATTGGCTTGCAACAGGGCATCGTTGCAGAAGACCACCGCCCTGAGAAAGGCCTGCAAATCGGGGGCACTCTGGGGATCGATGGGCTGGCCGCCGCAGTAGAAGGATCCCTTGGGAATGTAACCGCTGCCGCTGACCTGGTAGTGGCGCTCGGGGGTGAGGATGTCGGTGACCACCATTTTGTTTTCGGTGAGGGTGCCGGTCTTGTCGGAGCAGATGGTGGTGACGGATCCCAGGGTCTCTACGGCCGGCAGGCGGCGGATCAAGGCGTTGCGGCGCACCATGCGCTGGGTGCCGATGGCCAAGGTAACCGTGATTACAGCCGGCAGCCCCTCCGGCACCACCGCCACGGCCATGCTGAGGGAAGTTTCCAGCAGCGCGGTGAAAGGCGCCATGCTCCCGGCCTGGAGCAGCCCCACGATCACCACCAGCGCCACCAAGGCCAGGGATCCCGACACCAGCACATTGCCCAACTGGCTCATGCGCCGCTGCAGGGGAGTGGGCTCGTTTTCTACCGTCTGCAGCAGCCTGGCCACCTTGCCCAGCTCCGTGTTCATGCCGGTGGCAGTAACCAAGAGGATCCCTCGCCCCTGCAGCACCTCGGTGCCCATGAAGGCCATGTTGCGCCGCTCGCCCAGCTCTGTGTCTTCGGGGAGGACACAATCAGCCTGCTTGGTGACCGGTACCGCCTCTCCGGTCAGGGCCGCCTCTCGCACCTGTAGGTTCACCGCTTCCGCCAAGCGCCCATCGGCTGGGATCTGCACCCCCGCTTCCAGCAGCACCCGATCCCCTGGCACCAACTGGCTGGCGGGGATCTCCTGCCACAGCCCGTCCCGCTGCACCCGCACGCTGGGGGAGGCCAGCTTTTTTAGGGCCGCCAGCGCTTTTTCCGCCCGGCTTTCTTGCAAGTAGCCCAGCAGACCATTGAGGCCGACGATCAACAGAATGGCCAGAGCATCTTTGGGGAACTCGCCTTCCTGCAAGTCCAGAGTCGCTGAGATCGCCGCCACGGCGATCAGCATCAGCAGCATAACGTTGCGGAATTGGTCGAGAAAGAGCTGCCAGGCGCTGCGGCCAGAGGTGGAGATCAGCTCGTTGGGGCCGAATTCCCGCTGCCTCTGGATCACTTGCTGAGCGGTGAGGCCACGATCGGGATCGGTGTGCAACTTCTGGATGGCGGCGGCAAGGGGGAGGCTATGCCAGGCAGAAACCGAAGAAAGAGGGGATCCATCCGGTGGGATCATCGCGACCACTCGAGGGTTCTTGCCGAATTTTGACATATTCCCCGTCCCGGCGGAGCCGCTGTTGCCGGGCAACACTGCGCAAACAGCCCCTAGACAGCCGTTTGGGTTTTTCGGTGCTCTCGCCGCTATGCAAGCCAAAAGCCGCCCCACCGGCTTGCCTCCGCGTAGGGGCAGAACGGGGCTCCAGACCCAACTTTTCGGCCACAAGAGCGAACTGCTGCTGGAGCGAACCCTGGATATCTCTAGCGCAAGATTTCAGAATCCAAAACAGGCTCTGTCTGGGTGACGCGATAGTAGCCGGCCTGGGTACGAACCGAGGCCTGGTAGGGGCTGGGCAGATCCAGCGAGCGCAGGGGTGGGATGTTGGCGCGCTGGTTGAGCAAAGTGGTGAAGAAGGCGGTGGTTCGCCGGGCCTGGGAGCGCACCACCTCTTCAGGGAAAATCACTGGATCCACATCTTTGCCCCTATCTAGCAGGATCTCATCCAGGGCATCCCCCACTGGGTAGGAAGGATAGGCGATTTGGGCAAAAGCGGATCCAACCGGGATCCCAGCAGCTAGACAACCCAGAACAATGGCTAAGGCCAGACGCATGTGCCGTGATTCCTCCTACGCTACAGCTTGTTCCTCAACACCGGAAAAAAAGCGAGATTTGGGCGTTGCCCACCAACTTTTACCCCCGGGGAGCCTACCTGTTGACCGGCAGCTAAGGCGGATTCTACTCGACATGCCTCAATTGGCAACCACTTGCAGCCCCCAACATGACAAGGGATCCCGCCGCCGACTAGGATCAAGATGCTCTGCTTGGGATCCATAAGCCTGTGAGTGTTCGCGTTCGCCTTGCCCCCAGTCCAACTGGAAATTTGCACATCGGCACCGCCCGGACGGCAGTGTTTAACTGGCTGTATGCCCGCCGCCACGGCGGCCAGTTCATCCTGCGCATTGAAGACACCGACCGCGAGCGCTCTTCCCCCCGCTACACCCGCAACATTTTGGCGGGGCTGGCCTGGCTGGGGCTGGACTGGGACGAAGGGCCCATCTACCAATCCAACCGCATCGCCCGCTACCAAGCGGTGGTGCAGCAGCTTTTGGAACGGGGGCTGGCCTACCGCTGCTACGTCAGCGAGGCGGAGCTGGAAGCAATGCGCGCCGCCCAAAAGGCCGCCGGCAAAGCCCCTCGCTACGACAACCGCCACCGCTTTCTCACCGAGGAACAGCGCCGCGACTACGAAGCCGAGGGCCGGCAGCCGGTGATCCGCTTCAAGATCGAGGAGCCCCTGGAGGTGTCCTGGGTGGATCTCATCCGCGGCCCCATCACCTGGAACACCCAGGACTTGGGGGGGGATATGGTGATCGCGCGGGCGGATGGCTATCCTCTCTACAACTTGGCGGTGGTGGTGGACGACATCGACATGGGCATTACCCACGTCATCCGCGGCGAAGACCACATCGGCAACACACCCAAACAGATCTTGCTCTACCGCGCTCTGGGGCATGAACCGCCGCAATTTGCCCATTCCCCCCTCATCCTCAACCCAGAAGGGAAGAAGCTCTCCAAGCGGGATGGGGCGACCTCGGTAACCGAGTTTCAGCAAATGGGCTTTTTGCCGGAGGCCCTCAAAAACTACTTGGCTTTGCTCAGTTGGTCGCCCCCAGATGGGGAAGAGCTTTTCTTGTTGGAAAAGGCAGCTACACAGTTTGACTTCGACCGGGTCAACCGGGCCGCTGCTCGCTTCGATTGGGACAAGCTCAACTGGATCAACAGCCAGTACATCAAGCAGCTCTCGCCGGCAGAATTGGTGGAGCGGCTGACGCCCTTTTGGCAGGCGGCGGGGTTTGACCTGGGATCCGTGCCGGATCCCGGTTGGCTGGAGGATGTGGCTCGCCTCGTTGCCGAGGGCATCGACCGCCTGACCGAGGCCCCTCCCCTCAGCCGCTTTTTGTTTCAAGAGCCCCTTAGCTATACCTTGCCAGCTTTGGAACAGTTGCGCCTGCCGGGGGTGGCGGAAGCCATGGCGGCCACGGCGGCCACGTTGGCCGCTGCCGAGTTGCCCCAGCCCGTTGCCGCAGACAGCCTGAAGCCGCTGGTGGAGCAAGTAACCAAAAGTCAGGGCATGAAAAAGGGCTTGCTGATGAAAAGCTTGCGGGCCGCCCTGACAGGGGATCTGCAGGGGCCGGATTTGATGGCCTCTTTTGCGCTGCTGCAGCGGCGGGGCTGGGCTTTGGGGCGGCTGGAGGCGGTGCAGAAGTTGGTTGCCTGACTGAAGTTTTGAGTTTGCTCAAGTTTTTGATTGCTTGCTGCTATGCCTTTGCAGGCTTGTGTCGATCCAGATTCCTCGTTGTTGATCCAGCTCCAAGCTGCCAACCAAATCGTCCAGGAACTGGTGCTTCTCTCTTCCCAGGGATCCTCAGAAGCGGCAGAGCCGGAGGTGCTGGAGCAGGGCTTGCGCAGGTTGGCCCAGACCCTGGTGCAGCAGATGGTGAGCCGCTTGGGCGTGGCCTCCGCCCGCCTTTGGTTTTTCGACCCGCAGGAGGGCTGCTTTCAGTCGGTGGCCCATGCCGGCCTGGTCAGCCCTGCCCACGATCAAATTGAGCGGATCTACCCCGATGACAGCCCTATGGGGCGTGTGGCCCAGCAAGGGTTGCCCCTCTTGAGCAACAACCCGGATCAAGAAGCCTGGATGCCTGCCCCGGAGTGGGTGAGGGCTAATGGCCTGCGGGGCTTTGTCGCCCACCCCATTAACCGCGGGGAGGAGCGGCTGGGCGCTTTGGCCCTGCTGAGCCGGATCCCTCTGCAGGCCAGCTTTGTGGAGGTGGTAAAGTTCCTCTGCTCCTATACGGCCAGCGCCATCATCAATGCCAAACTGCTGGAGCGCAGCCGTCGGCAGGCGGTGCGGGAGGCGTTGCTCAACCGCATCACCAGCACTGTTCACCGCTTTTTGCAGTGGGATCAAATCGTCAGCACTGCCCTGAGGGAGCTACAACAGGCCTTTCTCCCGAAAGGCGTGCAGGGGCTGAGCCGCTGCTGTTTTTACAGTCTCAACCCGGACCAGCAGACGGTTCAGGTCACCCACGAAGCCCTGAGCCCTGGACTAGCCCCTTGCCTACGAGAGGTGTACCGGATCCAAGACTTTGGCTCGCTTTGCGAGCGCTTGCGGGCGGGGCAGGTGGTGCAAATCGCCCTGCCTCTGCCGCCGGATGGAGATCTCCTGCCGCCGGCGGGGCTGGCTGCCTTCCAGGCGCTACAAGCTCGCTCGGCGGTGCTGATCCCGGTGCAGTCGGTGGGAGCGGAGATCGGCGGGAGGGATCCCTATAGAGGACGGCCCGGTGTGCAGGGGGGGATGATCGGGTTACTGGGGGTATACATCACTACACCCCATCCTTGGCAGCCGGAGGAGATCGACCTGTTGCGCTCGGTGGCCTATCAACTGGCGATTGCCCTGACCCGTTCCAGCTTGTTCGAGCATGCCCATCAGCAGACGGAACGGCTGGCGCTGTTGCACTCGATCACAGCGGCGATTCGCTCCAGCCTGGATCCCACCACCCTCTTCCACGCGATCACCCAGCAGATCGGGGCGGCTTTTCAGGCGGATGTGTGTATCTTGGCCCTTTGGCAGCCGGAGCAGGAGCTGCTGTGCCCCGTGGGCCTCTATGCGCCGCAGCTTAATCCGTCCGTTCTCGTGAGCGGCACGGAGTCCTCGTTGGATGCCCTGCTGATGGGATCCCCAGAACTCTCGGAGACAATTCAGGCCAGGTTGCGCTGGGCAGCCGGTCTGTTGGCCACCTTGAAGGAGCCGGTGGTGGTGCCGGATGACTTGCAGCCGCAGCGGCAGGGAAGTGGGCTGTTGTGGGTACCTTTGTATGACCATCCGCAGCGGCAGCAGGAGCTGTTGGGGGGGATTGCCCTGCTGCGCGGCTCCCGGATCCCTTCTCCTTGGCAGCCGGAGGATCTGGAGTTGGCGGAAGCCGTGGCCGAGCAGGCAGGGATCGCCCTCAAGCAGGCGCAACTGTACGAGCAGACCCGCATCTCGGCTCAGCGAGAAAGCCTGTTGCGCCAGCTCGCCCAGCGCCTCAGCGGCACCTATGATCCCCAGCAGGTGGTGCAGATTGCCCTCGAGGGTATGGCAGAGGCTTTGCAGGTGGATCGCTGCGATTTTATCGCGCCCCCTGCAACTCCGCAGCCTTCATCTGCTTCTCCCCCAGAGCCCCTGGCCATTCACCAGGAGTATCGTCGTCAGCCGGGGATCCCTTCCCAGGTGGGACAGACTCTGCCCCCTGAGCTGGGCCAGCTCATCTGGGCCAATTGCTACCGCCAGCTAGACACATTGCTGATTGCCGATGTCCACACCTTCCCGCTGCCTGCCCACACACGCCAAAGTCTGCTCCAGAACGGCATCCGCTCCCTGCTGGCTGTGCCGATAGTCACCGATGCTCGCCAGGTGGCCGGGGTGCTCTGTGCGTTCATGCCGTCGGTTGAGCCCGGCAAAACCGCCGATGCCGTCGGACTTGCTCCCGGAGACGCGGACTTGGTGAACGCGCTGGCGGACATTACGGCAGTGGCCTTGCAGCGGGCCTCCTTCTACGAGCAAGTTCGCCGTCAGGAGGCGACAGCAGCAGCTTTGCGGGGTCTAACCGAGGGGCGAGAGGCGGAAAGTCGTCGCTTGGCCGCCGATCTCCACGACCAAACCTTGGCGGATCTGGGAGCTTTATCTCGCCAGATTCAGGAGCTCTCTGGGGATCCAGCCGTTGGCCCCGCTGTCCAGACCCAGTTGCAGGCCATGAGCGCCCAACTGAGGGAAACCATGGCCGAGTTGCGGGGGATCGTGGAAGATTTACAGCCGACGGCCATGCGGGCCTTTAACCTGGGCCCGGCCCTGCGCAGCCTCCTGGAACGGGCCGCCCAGCGATCCCCGCATCCCCTCCTCACCCGTTTCGACAACCAAGCCGATGGCCTGCTCTCCCGCCTCAGCCCCGCCTGCCAGAGCAACATTTTCCGCATCGTGCAGGAGGCCCTCAACAACATCGTCAAACATGCAGGGGCACGGCGCATCGATCTCATCATTCAGCCCCGGCAGGATACTCAGGCTCTCTGCACCCACTTGGAGCTGAAGATCATCGACGATGGCTGCGGTATGCCGGAGTCCAAGGGTGGGGCGGATCCCATGCCTGGCCATGGACATGGGCTGCTCAACATGCGCTACCGAGCCGAGTTGATCGGGGCCGCCATTGCCTGGCGTAACCGCCGCTTCGGCAGTGGCACGGTCGTGGAGCTGCGGATTCCCTTGCCCCCGACTCCCTAATTTCGTCCCCGGCCCCGCCCATTGACAAGGTAGCGGATGCAGCATTTTCGCTCTCAACCTGTTCTATAGTCATTGAAGCCTAGGGGATCCCCGGTTATCTGACCTATCTATGGGGGGATCCGCCGGCAAGACGGAGTTTTCACGCTGCGAGGAGAAGCATCGGTGGCCTATCGTGTGACTTTGATTCCTGGGGATGGCATCGGCCCGGAAGTGACCAAGGCGATGACCACGGTTTTGGAGGCTACCGGGGTTGGGTTGGAATGGATCCCGGTAGAGGCAGGGGTGGAGGTGATCGAGAAATACGGCACCCCCTTACCGCCCCACGTATTGGAGTCGATCCGAGAGACCAAGCTGGCCATCAAAGGGCCCATCGGCACTCCCGTAGGCACCGGCTTTCGCTCGGTGAATGTGGCCATCCGCAAAGAGCTGGATCTCTACGCCAACCTGCGCCCGGCCAAGTCCATCCCGGGGATCAAAAGCCCCTTTCAAGACATTGACCTGGTGGTGGTGCGGGAAAACACCGAAGATCTCTACGCCGGGATCGAGTTTGAGCAGGGCACACCGGCAGCCATCCAAGCGCGGGAAGCCATGATGCGCCTTTCCGGCAAACCCATCCGCGAGGGATCCGCCATCGGCATCAAGCCCATCTCAGACTTCGGCAGCCGCCGCATTGTCAAGTTTGCCTTCGAATACGCCCGCCAAAACGGCCGCAAAAAGGTAACTGCCGTCCACAAAGCCAACATCATGAAGTTCACCGACGGCCTGTTTTTACAGGTGGCGCGGGAGGTGGCCCAGGAGTACCCCGACATCGAGTTTGAAGATCGCATCGTGGACAACATGTGCATGCAACTGATGCAGAAGCCGCAGCTCTACGATGTGCTGGTGCTCACCAACCTCTACGGGGACATCATCTCGGATCTGTGCGCCGGCATGATCGGCGGGCTGGGGGTGGCGCCAGGGGCCAACATCGGGGATGGCATTGCGGTTTTTGAGGCCATCCACGGCTCGGCGCCCAAGTATGCCGGCCAAAACAAGGTCAACCCCTCTGCCCTTATCCTCTCCGGGGCCATGATGTTGCGCTATCTGGGCGAGCGGGAAGCCGCCGCGAGGGTAGAAGCGGCAGTACAGTCGGTCATTGCCGAAGGCAAATACGTCACCTATGACCTGGCGCAAGGGGAGCCCGTCGGCACGCAAGAGATGGCCGAGGCCATTGCCGCTCGCGTGCAAGAGATGGCCCCCCGCGAGTCCTAGCTCCCCTCTCCCAAGGGGTGAGGGCTCAATAGCCCAAAACCGGATCCACCACTCCCAGCAAGGGATCCCCCAGCCGAAAGCGGCGCACATTTTCCCGCACCCGCTCGGAGAGGGCAGGAACAATCATGGCGTCGGTAATGGCTGTGTGGGGGGTAATGAGGCAATTGGGCAAGCTCCAGAGGGGATGCCCAGCCGGCAAGGGCTCAGGATCCGTGACATCCAAGGCGGCCCCGCGAATCACCCCCTGTTGCAGAGCGGCCACCAAGTCGGGGGTCACGATGTGTTTGCCTCTTGCCACATTCACCAGCCAACACTGGGATCCCATCTGCTCCAGCTCCCGCCGGGCGATGATCCCCTCTGTTTCCGGGGTGAGGGCCAAGGCCAGGATCACCACATCCGCCCCTGCCAGCACCGCCTGCCGTTCTGCCAGCGTCACCACCCGGCTGGCTCCTGGCAAGGGATCCGCCCTGCGCCGCACCACGTCAATGGAACAGCGGAAGGGCTGTAACAACTGGATCAGCGCCTGGGCAATGCCCCCCGCCCCAAAGATGACCACGCGGCTGCCCCAGAGGCTGGTGCCGGATCCCGCCTGCCAAGTCTGGGCCAAAGCGCGGATCTTCAGATCCCGCAGGCCGGCCAAGGTGAGGGCCAGGGCATGTTCGGCCACCGCCTGAGCGTACACCCCCTTACCGCAGGTCCACACATAGGCGGGATCCAAAACCCCTGCCTGGGCAAAAGGTTCCACCCCTGCCCAGGGCAACTGCACCCAGCGGATCCCCTTTCCTTCGGCAAGACACTGCTTGAGCTTGGGCACGTCAAAGGCATCTGCCCACACCAGCGCCTCCGCTTCGGCCAACGGCACCAGCTCACCACCCCCTGCCAAAACGGCCTCTTGCAGCCAAGGACGCAGATCCCCAGGTTCGACGGCAATACGCCTGCCTTGGATGCCCATCGGAGCGCTTGAAGAAGACTTTCCCTTTGCCAGGATATCGCCGGCAGAAGGGGAAAAGCCTCAGGGGTCGGCCATCGACGGCAACTGTTAAGGGATCCCAAAGGGAGGATGGGAAGGGCTGCCGGAATCGCTAGGTTGGGGACTGGTGCCCTCGGTTGTTGTTCTTTGTGCTGTCATGAGCCTTTCTGAGTTTTTAACCTTGGTGCTGCTGCTCTTTCCGGGCATTTTGCTCTCTTTAATTTTGATGGCCACCTTTGCCGCCGGCGGATAGGGGCTACCACAAGTGTCGTCGGCTGGAGGAGTAGTCATTATCAAATAGCAAAATCAAATAGCAAAAAAACGTTTCTCTACGTTGTTATTGCTACGCAACGCTGTCGCGAACGCACCACCCTAACTCCCCTCTCCCTCAGGGAGAGGGGTTGGGGGTGAGGGCCTCAGGGAGAGGGGTTGGGGGTGGTCGCGCTAGCGGCGCGGAGCGCTTGGGCCTCAGAAAGAGGGGCCGGGGGTGGTCGCGTGAGCGGCGTGGAGCGCTTGGGTGCCTCAGAGAGAGGAGCCGGGGGTGGTCGCCTATAGCAGCCTGGAGCGCTCAGGTGAGTGGCAAAGTTGAGTGGCAAAGTGTCTTAATCTTGTTTGAAGCGACTTAGCTCCAAGAGGCTAGAGCAGCAACGAGAGGGGCTGGTGAAGAGGGTTGCTTTGCCTAAAACCTTGGCCGCTGTGGGAGCGACTCTCCTCCTGCTCAACAGCCCGGTTGCCCCTGCCCAGACGCTCCTCGACCGGCAGCCTGTGCGGGTGGTGCAAGGGATCCCTTTGTACCAAGAGGAAATCTGGATTGGGGACGATCGGATCCCGGTTGCCATCGTGGTCATTTCCCTTACAGCGGGCCAACTGCGCCCCATCTGGGCCAATCCTGCCAGTTTGGTGGGTCTGGGGGAGCTGTCTTCCTTTGGCCCTGAACAGGGAGCCGTGGCGGCCATCAACGGCGGTTTTTTCAATCGCAACACCCGCCAGCCGCTGGGAGCCATTCGTCGGGATGGCCGCTGGATCTCCAGCCCCATCTTAGGCCGTGGGGTCATCGCTTGGTCGGATGGGACGGCAGGGCAATCCGTGCGCTTTGCCCGTTTGCAGATGCAGGCAGAGTTGCGCAACGACCTTGGGGATCGGATCCCGCTGGTGGGCATCAACAGTGGCTACATCCTGCCCGGAGTTGCCCAGTACACCCCTGATTGGGGATCCACCTACACCACCCAAACGGATGGTGAAATGCTCCTGATGGTGCGGCAGGATCAGGTGCAAGACATTCTGCCGGCAGGCCTGGCCGGTAGTTTGACGGTGCCGATCCCGCCCAACGGCTACGTATTGGCAGCGCGGGGTCTGGAAGGTGCCCTGGAAGCCGGCAAACTGATCGCGGGGGATCGCCTCAAGTTGAGCTGGACTGTGGATCCGCCAGAGCTGGCCGCCTACCCCCACATGCTAGGGGCAGGGCCGCTCTTGCTCTTGGACGGCCAAGTGGTTCTGGATGCCCAATTAGAGGGATTTCAACCCCTTTTCCGCCGCCAACGGGCTGCCCGCAGTGCCGTCGGTCAACTGGACAACGGACATTTGCTGTGGGTGACCGCCGGCAATGCCCAGGAAAACCAAGGGCTCACCCTGCTGGAGATGGCGCAGTTGATGCAGCAATTGGGCTGTCGCCATGCCCTGAACTTGGATGGGGGCAATGCTTCCACCTTGGTGCTGGGGGGAGAAACCGTCAATTTGCAACACCGACACCCAGAACAACGCACACCCCGAGTTCACAACGGCCTAGGGTTTTTCCCCAGTTCAAGTCGTTGACATACTTTCTGACATAGAGGGTAAGGGTTCTTGTTACCGAAAACAGCGGTGCCCATCTCCACGGTCGTTCGGGCTATTCACGCCAGAGAAAAGACTTGGCTCCAGTTGCACAACGGGATCCCGCCAATCTCAGAACCCAAGGCTCTAGAGCTTGTATAGGTTAGCCTTACGTGGGATCCAAACTGAATGTCCAATGCTTATTTCTCGTGATAGAAATAGAGATTAAACTGAGAACAAAAATTAGCCTTGAGATCGACCAGAAAAATAATTGAAGAGATAACTTGGCGAAAAATAGTTCCAGGATATAGAGGTTACATAATTCTTTGCGTCCCTTCTCAAAAAATATCGTTGATAAGTTGTTTTTGATGAAGGCAATTAATGGATTTGCATTTCGTCGCTTTCGAAGTTAGAAATTAAGTTTAAGTTTTTGGACTTGCAGTCACACTTTTTCCAAAGTGAAGTCGAGACAACATGGGGGGCTCTCCGGCTCCTAGCCGAATAGATCCCCCGCTGGGCAAGGCTTTTGAGATGAGCAGAGCTTCGCCGCCATCTGGTGGCCAGGCCGCCGATATCGGTATTCCTGTTTGCAAGAGCTCATCTCATTCGGAAAACATTGATTCCTTGCTTGCATTTTTATAAGATACTTTTGTGCTTAAGTAAAATACCTCTACACTCAGATTTTTGTTTGGACTTGAACGTTAATTAAGATTTTGTTCAAAAGCTTTTCTTTTGGGCTCCTGCCTCTTGTGCCAAAAAGCTAAGATGGGCAAGGATTGTGTTTTCTGTCACTCTATTTGAGAGGATTTGTATGCCGGCCAGAAGCAGAACCAACTCGTTGACGGATACGCACAGGTGGTGTTTCATGGAATCCATAGCCGACGCTCTCCACCACTTGTAGGCCCTGTGAACCTAGGGTCTAGTTCCTTAACCCACTTACGAGATCAAGCCGTGGTTTGCACTGCCTCTCCGAATCCTATGCCCTCCCCCAAGGATGCTGTTCCTGCGGCCCGGGTCAAGCAGCCTGCCGCTCACGACCGTTTCCTGCAGCGGGATGGAGCCTGCTCCACCCAGTTGATCCCCCAGGGATCCCTGCAGCTCTACACCCACCCCAGCCGGGGCATGTTTACACCCGTCATGGCTCAGGCGCTGCGGCTGGCCGGCCAGGGGACGCGGGTGTTGATCGTGCAATTTCTCAAGGGCGGGATCAACCAGGGGCCGGAAAATCGCCTCTCCCTGGGGCGATCCTTAGAGTGGGTTCGTTGTCGTCTGCACCGCTGCATCGATACGCCTCATCTGGAGCCCGAGGAGCGGGTGGCTCTGGATGAGCTGTGGCAATTTACTCAGGAGGCCGTCAGGAGTGGCCGCTACGACTTGGTGGTGTTGGATGAGCTGAGCTTGGCCGTGAAGTTGGGCCTGATCCCGGAGGCGCAGGTGCTGGATTTGATCGATCAGCGTCCGGCCTGGATGGACATGGTGATCACCGGGCCGGAGATGCCGGACTCCCTTCTGGAGCGGGCCGACTTGATCACGCAATTGCGCCTACGTGCAGGGATCCGTGCCGCTGATGCGAACGTTGCTTGTCCTCCCGATCCTCCTCAAGTCCCCTAGCTTTCCAGGGAGCCTGCTGCAGCCATGCTGAAAAACGACCGCTGGATCTGCGAGCAAGCGCGGCAAGGGATGATCGAGCCGTTCTGTCCTGAGCTGGTGAGGGCCGTTGAGTCTCGACCTGTTTTGAGTTATGGCCTGTCCTCTTATGGCTACGACATCCGCCTGTCGCCGGTGGAGTTCAAGATCTTTCGCCATGTGCCCGGTACGGTGGTGGATCCCAAGCGGTTTAACCCCAAGAACCTGGAAGCGGTGGAGCTGCACCACGACGAGATGGGGGATTACTTTATCATCCCGGCCCATTCCTACGGGTTGGGCGTGTCTTTGGAGCGGCTGCAAGTCCCGGATAACATCACCGTGATCTGCATTGGCAAATCTTCCTATGCTAGGGTGGGCCTAATTGCCAACCTGACGCCGGCTGAAGCAGGGTGGCGGGGCTATCTCACCCTGGAGTTTTCCAACGCCTCCAGCGCCGACTGCCGTGTGTACGCCAATGAAGGGGTGGTACAGCTTCTGTTTCTGGAGGGGGATCCCTGCCAGGTGACCTACGCCGACCGCGCCGGCAAGTATCAGGATCAGCCCCAGCAGGTGGTGGTGGCCAAGGTTTAGCTTAATCGGCGGGAAGCCCCGCACTGTATTGGTGAATTGTGTTGACTCAAGAGCCAATCAGTGTCGGGATGAAAGCCGTTCGTCCTACAATTGAGGAGAACAAGTTAAATCTCTGGAGAGGTTCCCGCCGTGGGTCGCACGCTGAGACCTCTGTACAAACAAGTCTGTGAAGCGTGAAGCCCATACTCTATCTAAGTTGCGTTTACTCAACGAAGATGAGTGTCGGGAGTCGTTCACACGCCTCCCTTCTCCTAAAGGGTGGAGGCTTCCGGTTGGTGATCCCCAATCCTGTTGGATCTCGTTTTCGATCCATCTCCATGCCCGACTTTTCTGCGTCCGCTTCCCCCAACAAGGTCGAGCTGCCGCTTGGCGCCAGTGACGGGGAGCCTAATCTGGATCTGCTCACCGCTGCCTACGATTACACCCTTCCTCCCGACCGGATCGCGCAAACGCCGGCGGAGCCCAGGGATCAGGCGCGAATGCTGGTGGTGTACCCGGATCGGCACGAGCATCGCCGCTTCTGCGACCTGCCCGATTACCTGCGGCAGGGGGATCTGCTGGTTCTCAACGATACCAAGGTGATCCCGGCCCGCCTGTTCGGGGCTAAGGAGCCCTCCGGGGCGCGGGTCGAAGTGTTGCTGCTGGAGCCTCAGTTGGAAGGGATCCCGACCGTTGCGCAGCCTCTGCCTGACCGGGTGGGGTGGCGGGTTTTGGTCAGGCCGGGCAAACGGGTCAAGGTGGGGGATCGGATTCGTTTTTGGAGCAAGGAAGGATCCCCCGCTGGGCTGAGGGCCACCGTTTTGGCTTTGGATCCTGAGACCGGCGGGCGAGTTGTGCAGTTTGAGTGGGAGGGGGCGCGGCCTTTTGAGGCAATCCTGGAGCAGGTGGGCCGGATCCCGCTTCCTCCTTACATCAGAGCTGCGGGCTCAGCCCAGGTTCGCCCAGGAGATTACCAAACCCTCTGGGCCAAACATCCCGGCTCGGTGGCCGCCCCCACAGCAGGTCTACATTTTACCCAGGAGCTGCTGCAGAGGTTGGCCCAGAAAGGGATCCAAATCGCCTACATCACCCTGAACATCGGCCTGGGTACCTTCCGCCCGGTAGAAGCGGAGCGGGTGACCGAGCATCGCTTGCACAGCGAGTGGCTCAAGGTGTCGGCAGAGACGGTGGCCGCCATCCAAGAAACCCAGGCCCGAGGGGGGCGGATCATCGCGGTGGGAACCACCGTGGTGCGCTCTTTGGAAACGGCAGCAGCCTCTGGCGCTCTGCAGCCCTGGCAGGGGAAGAGCGATCTGTTCATCTACCCCGGCTACTCCTGGCGGGTGGTTCAGGGCCTGATCACCAATTTTCATCTGCCCCGCTCCAGCCTGATGATGCTGGTGGCTGCGCTGATCGGGCGGCAAAGGCTGCTGGATCTCTACCAAGAGGCCATCGACCAGGGATATCGCTTTTATTCCTTTGGGGATGGCATGCTGATCTTGCCTGCGGGGGATCCCTGAGAGCTTTTGCAGGAACTGGCCCCGCCAGCCGGGGTTGAAGGACGGTCTTGCCTGCCGGCAAACCAGTTCCGGATGCGATCCCACTCCACCTGGTGATAGCCATCTGCCGCCCAATTGGCCCGCCGCTGCAACAGGTGCAGAGGAAAGAAGGTGGCCAAAGCCAGCACCGGGATCCCTGCCGAACGGGCTGACTGGATGCCGGGATAGGTGGCCTCAATGCTCAAACACGCCTGAGCAGACAGCTCCATCCGCTGCAAAAGCAAACGGTGGCGCTGCCCTGGGGCCTCATCCCCTGTCACGCGGTAGGAGCCGGCCAGCCGAGTCAGGGCCGGGCAACGCGACTGGAAACGCTCCAGAAAAGCACTGAGCTCGGCTGTCGATTGGCCACACAGCAGGCCGACCTTCAGTTGCAGCCGCTCCAGTGTCTCCAGGGTTTCCGCCAAGCCGGGAATGAGAGACCATTCCGTGTGCCCCTCTAAAGCTTGTTGGTAGTACAGGGCCTTGCGTTTTAGCAGCTCTTCCAGTTGTTTGGGGTTGAGCACCCGCCCCTGCTCTCCCCACAAAGCCGGCAGTCGCTCGCGATCCGGTCGGCCCAGGTAGTGCAGCCGGTAAAGCTCCCGCTGGGATCCCGACTGGGGCCAGCGTTGCGTAGCAACAACAGTCCAGGGGCGCAGGTTCTCTTCCACCAGCAGTTGGTTGATGGCCTGCAGGTGCAGACCCTCGTCATCGGCCACCACCCCACTCCAGTTCAGGATCACCCCTTGCAGCGCCATACAGGCCCCATCACCTTCTGCCCACAACCGCAGCTCGGCTGCCGGATCTCCACTCCATCAAAACTCGTTGACCTACTCCCCCATGGCGGCGCTGCAGCGTTTGCGGCTTGTCTATCCGTTTTGAACGCGACGCTCAAACTCCTCGCGGGTAGTGTCCACCAATTGCACCGCCTCTGGATAAAGCTCAGGATGGCTTTGCTTCAGCCAACTGAGCACCCGCGCCAGTTGGGCTGCACAGAGATCCAAATCGGCTTGAAAAATAACCGCCGCCGCCATGTGCTGAGCATATTCGGGCGGGTGGCCTTGCTGCGCCAGCTCTGCCGTCAAAGCGGCCAAGGCCTGCTGACGAACCGACGGCGACACACTTTCGGGAGAAGACATAGACCGAGCTCTTCAATCGGGAGAGTAGCGGCGCAAGGCTAGAGTGACGTTGTGCCCGCCAAATCCGAAGGCATTGACCAAAGCAGACTCGATGGCCATCGGCCGCCCCTTGTGGGGCACAAAATCCAGCCCCGCGCACTCTGGATCGGGGTTGTCCAAGTTGAGGGTGGGGGGAACCCAGCCGTGGTGGATGGCCAGAGCTGTGGCTACTGTGGCAATGCCACCTGCTCCCCCCAACAGGTGGCCGGTCATGGATTTGGTGGCGCTGATGGCCAAGCGGGGGGCATGCTCCCCGAAGACCGACTGGATGGCCTGGACTTCAGCGATATCCCCCACAGGGGTGCTGGTGGCGTGGGCGTTGATGTATTGAACTTGTTGAGGTTGGATCCCGGCGTCCTTGAGGGCCAACCGCATCGCCCGGGCTGCCCCCTCGCCGCCGGGGGCGGGGTTGGTCATGTGATGGGCATCGCACGTGAGACCGTAGCCCACTATCTCGGCATAGATCTTGGCACCGCGGGCGCGGGCGTGCTCCAATTCTTCCAGCAACAGGATCCCGGCCCCCTCTCCCATGACAAAACCATCCCGATCCCGGTCAAAGGGCCGGCAGGCTTGTTCGGGGGCGTCGTTGCGGGTGGAAAGGGCCTTCATGGCGCTAAATCCCGCCATCGACAAAGGGGTGACCGCTGCTTCCGTGCCGCCCGTAATCGCCACCTGCACTTCTCCCCTTTGGATAAGCCGAAAGGCATCGCCAATGGCATTGGAGCCGGAAGCACAGGCCGTAACCGTACAGGAATTGGGGCCTTTGGCGCCAAAGTGAATGGCCACGTGTCCCGCGGCCATGTTGGCAATCATCATCGGTACCATGAACGGGCTGCAGCGATCCGGCCCCTTGTGCAAGTAGATAGTCTGCTGCTCCTCCAAAACCCGGATGCCGCCGATGCCGGTACCCAAAATCACTCCCACCTGCTCGGCGTTGAGATCGGTGATGCGAAACTGGGCGTCCTCCAGCGCCTGTTGGGTGGCGGCCAAGGCCAGATGGACAAAGCGGTCGGTACGCTTGGCATCCTTGCGCTCCAAATAGTCGAGGGGATCAAATCCCTTCACCTCCCCGGCAATACGGCACTCGTGGCGGGAGGCATCGAAATGGGTGATCGGCCCAATGCCGGAGCGCCCTGCCAGCAAGCTCTGCCAAAATTCGGCAGGGGAGTTGCCGATGGGGGTAACGGCGCCCAGCCCCGTAATCACAACGCGGCGGGTCGGCCTGAGAGCAGTGGCGGGATCCAGGGTAGCCATCGTCCGGTATCAGCCCAGAGGTATGGGGGCAGGTTAGGCAGCTTTCTTCGAGAGAATGTAGTTAACAGCATCTTGCACCGTAGCAATCCCTTCCGCATCTTCATCGGGGATCTCTAGGTCGAACTCCTCTTCAAAAGCCATGACCAGCTCCACCGTGTCGAGGCTGTCGGCTCCCAGGTCGTTCTGGAAATTGGCTTCCGGAGTCACTTTGTCGTCCTCTACGCCCAGTTGATCGGACACGATCTTGCGAACACGGCTGTAAACTTCGTCTGCGCTCATGCTTGGAATCCCAACTCTCGATTCAGCGTGTCTTGGCCAGGCCAACCGGCGGCCAATGAAGCAACCCTCATTGTATCGAACAACGGATCCCCTTGCTGCTGCAACCAGGGGATGTGGGGGTTGGGCCACGGCCTTTTCGGCGGTGAGAAGGAGAGGTTAGGATAGTTTACTGCATCTCTACAACTGGATTGTCAAGGAGACCTCGCTTCCATGCCCCGCGCTTACGAAACGATGCTGATTGTGCGTCCCGATGTGTCGGATGAACCCCTCGAACAACTGCTCAGCAGCCAGGAGGCGCTCCTGCGAGAGAACGGGGTGACCCAGGTGGAGATTACCAATAGGGGCAAGCGCCGCTTTGCCGGCTTTGAGATGAAAAAGTTCAAGGAGGGCCTGTACATCCAATTCAACTATGCGGCTGAACCGAGCGCGGTGGCCGCCTGGGAGAAAAATCTGCGCATCAACGAGAGCGTGCTGCGCTACATGACCCTCCGCGTCGGCTAGGTTTGACGGGATCCCCATCTGCGGGCATGATGGAAATGCTGGGATCTGCCCTTCGACCCCTGAATGGCCCTGTCATGAACTCGATTGTATTGATGGGCGAGGTTCTGTCCGAGCCGGAGCTACGCTACACTCCCGATAACTTGGCTGTTACGTCCTTGGTGATCGGCTTTCCCAGCCTGCGCCCGGATGAGCCACCCTATCGGGTGCGCGTTTCTTCTTTTGGGGAACTGGCCAAAAGGGTGGTGGACACTTGCCACGTGGGGGATCAGGTCACGGTGGAGGGCCAACTGCATATGAATGTGGTGGAGCGGGATGGGCGTAAGGAAAAGCTGGCCGAGATCACCGCGCGTCGCGTCCACCAACTGGGATCCGCCCAGGTTCTCTCTCTGACGGGGATGGGTGAGTTTGCAACGGTGGACTCCTCGGAAGGAGAGGGGGCTTCCCCACCGGAGCCGGACGATATCCCGTTCTAGCAGTGCCAGCTTTGCTGGGATCCCCCATGTTTGCGGAACTTGGCGCCGGATCCCCGCAAGTTATCGGCTACTCGCTGCAGGGGCGCCCCATTTACCTTTGCCGGCTCACCCAGGGGATCCGCTCCTTGCTGCTGGTCGGGGGAGTACACGGGGATGAGGTAGAAGGCTATGCCCTGATCGAGCGCTATGTGGCCTCTGGGAAATGGAGATCCTTGGAGGGCAGGGCAGCGCTTTGGGCGATCCCACGCCTGAACCCGGATGGCTGTGCCCTGGGGCAACGGCTCAACGCCAACGGCGTGGATCTCAACCGCAATCTGCCCACGCAAGATTGGATCCCGGCCTCTTTGGAAGCTCGCTATCCGCCGGGGCCAGCCCCAGGCTCCGAGCCCGAGACACAGGCGTTGTTGGCGAGTTTGGCCCAGATTCGGCCTCAGTTTATCCTCTCTGCCCACTCCTG
This sequence comes from Synechococcus sp. H55.8, assembly GCF_047462375.1. NCBI lineage: Bacteria > Bacillati > Cyanobacteriota > Cyanophyceae > Synechococcales > Synechococcaceae > Synechococcus > Synechococcus sp. H55.8. The sequence goes on from NZ_JANSJC010000003.1 coordinate 73,495, forward strand.
CCAAAGCAATCCCTGCGTGAACTACAACGGCCCTGCCCTTGAGCTGGCCCAGGTGATGGCTGCTCACAATGGCCTGCCGGTAACCGACGACATTGGCTATCCCACCCCCGGCTCTTTGGGCACCTGGGCAGGGCAGGAACGGCGGATCCCCACCCTGACGCTGGAACTCCTGCGGGGCACTCCCCTCGACCAAGTCTGGCAGGAGCAAGCCGAGGCGCTGCAGGCGGTGCTGGAGTGGGCGGTTCAGGACGATGCGTTCTGACCTGTGTCAAGATCTCTGAACTTTCATTGCCAATCCGACAAGTCATCCGAGATGCCCGCGGTTTTCTCGCCCAGATCTTCTACAACACAGATAGATGGAGGTAAAGAAAAGAGGAACTTGGAGTCGAAACCGAAGTCAAGCCTTGTCTTTTGCCCATCTGTTGGCCATTTGGAGGAAGTCGGTATGTTCAGCAGGATTTTGGTGGCGGTGGATCGGTCGGAGCTGAGCCAGGGAGTGTTTCAAAAGGCCGTCCAACTGGCCAAGGCCATGCAGGCCGAGATGATGCTCCTCCATGTTTTGTCTCAGGAAGAGCCCGGTGCGCCGGAGCCGCCGATGATCCTAGGTGTAGATTACAGCTCCACCATCAGCGCCGAGCTGTGGCAGTCTTATCGAGAGCAGTGCGCCATCTTCGAGCAAAACCAGATCGACTATCTGCGCTCGCTGGTGGAGAAAGCCGCTGAGCAGGGAGTTCGCGCCGAGTACAGCCTCAACTACGGCAACCCCGGTCGGGTCATCTGCGATCTGGCCCGCTCTTGGCCGGCGGACTTGATTGTGGTAGGCCGCCGCGGCCATTCTGGCCTGAGCGAGCTGTTTTTGGGCAGCGTCAGCAACTACGTGCTCCACCGCGCCCCCTGCTCGGTGTTGACGATCCAGGGCGAGTCTCTCAAAAAAGCAGCGCCAGCCAAAGAAGAGACAACCACCGCCTCTGCCGGCTGAGATAAGGCCCGCCGGCCACCGCCTTCCTAGGAGCCCGCAGAGGATTCTGCCCCACTCTCCAGCAAGCGATTCACTTCGGTTTCCACGCTGTTGAAGGTGCTGAGGTCGATGACGGCAATGTCCGGCTGATAGCTGCTTCGTACGTAGGCGCGCAGACCGGCAGACGTCAAGCTCAACGTCAAGGGATCCCGACCGTCCTCGGTTTTGGGCTCAAAGGTCAGCTTCAGATCCGGCTCGGCCAGGGCTTTTTGGGCGTCGGGATCCGTCTCCGGCACGAACTCCTTGGCGCGGGCGGCGTTGAGGCTGGAGAAGAGAGAGCTGAGGTTTACAGGCTGGCCCGGTCGCTCTGGATTGTCCCAGCGCAGCTCCAGGGATCCCTTCTCCTGCGGCAGAGGGTTGAGGGTGAGCTGCTCCCCTTGAGACTCCAGGATGACTTGGCCCACCTGGTTGGGGTTGAGGCGGGCAAGGCGGTGATCCCGCAGCTCCTCGAAGTCGGAGCGGAGAATGTCGGCGGTGCTGGTGAGCAGGGCGGCCACCGCCGGGTGCTCCGAGGTGATGACATAGACTTGACCATCTTTTTCCGATCCCAAGGCCACCCTCAGGGTTTTGCCGTCCTTGAGCTCAACGGTTAGCTGAGCAGAAGGCTTCTCCAGACCATAAGGAGCCAGCTCCGCCTTGGTTTCAGCCGGGAACTCCACCGCCTGCAGGCGAGACAACGTATTGAGCAGACGGTCGACGTTGAGGTCATCAGCAGGCAGCGCCCTGGGCTCGACGATCTGCCAAGTATCTTCTTGCCGCTGCAAACGAACAACCTCTGGATCGGCCTCAGCCAACTGCACCTGCAGAGACTTCACTGCCGCCGTCTCGAAGCGCAGCAGAGTTTTGTCCCGCAAAGCCAAAAGGGAAGGCAGCAGGGATCCCTTCTGGGCGCTGGCCAAGAGCACCACCTCTCCCCCTGCTGGCCGGGCGTAGAAGCCGGAACTGTCGAAGTTGTCGTTGCCGATGTCCAGGCGGTAGGGATCCCCTTCTTGGGGGAAGAGGGCGATCTGGTGGCGCGGCTGATCAAGACCAAAAGCGGCCAGGTCGGTGGCCCCTTCCAGCGTGATTTGAGGCGTGAGGCGGGAGAAGGTGTTGAGGAGTTGCTCCACCGGGAAGTCCAGCGCCGCCGACTGGATGGGACGGATAATGCGCCAACGGGATCCCTCTTGAGGGGCGCGCTCCAAAAGGATCTCCTCCGGTTCCCCCTCTTGGCGGAGCTCAATGCGGGCAATGGTGTCGGGGGCAAAGTGAAAGAGCCGCGCCCGCTCCGCCTGCTGCTGCTGCCGCAGTTGCTGGAAGTTATCGAAGAGGAAATACCCCAGCAGAGCAGCCACCGCCAAACCCAAAAGAATCCAGGTGCTGCGCTTGAACATGCTTGTCCTCCTTCGGCTCTACCGTCTTTGCCACCAGAGCACAGCTCCCGATCCCAACGCCACAACCGGCAGGAGCACCGTCGATCCCAGCACCAGCCAGCGGAAGTTTTGGCCGGTCAGGGTGAGACGGCGATCGGTAATGGATTTGGGGCGAATGGAGATTTGTTCAGTTCGCTCGGTGAGCCAGTTAACCGTGTTGAGGAAAAGATCGCGGTTGCCCTGCTGCCTCAGGTTGCCGTCGAGGGCAAAGTTGACGTTGCCGATCACCACCAGGCGGGCCTCGGTCGGCGACTCCTGGGCTTCTGAGTTGTTCTGATCGCCTTTCACCTGCCGGGTCAGGGCTACGCCCAAGGTCAGGGGGCCGGGCTTGTCTTGATTTGGGTCAAATTGCACGGGGCCAGCTTCCAGGTTGGGGCTGGTCTCCCCCCAGCTCTGCGGGCCGGTGCGCAGCAGGGGTGTGGCCTGGATCCCTTCGCGGGCTTGGGTTTCCACCGAACGGGCCAGAGGAAAGAGGGTCATCAGCCGCTGCTCGGCCAAGGGGGCGGTGATGGGGTGATCCCCGTAGGTGGTAACTAGGGCAACTGCCGGCCCCGTGCCCAGGAGTTGGCTGACGCTACTCACCTCGATAAGGATGTCATCTCCCAAAACCACGCCCCACTCCTCCAGCAAGGGATCCAAGCCGGCATCCACCCGCGGCCCAATGAGCAGCAGCAGCCGCCCCCCTTTGGCCAGGTAGTCCTGCAGCTTCTCCACCTCGCCGGGGAAGAGAGCCCGCTGTGGCCCCGCCAACACCAAAACCTCTGCCTTGTCCGGGATCTCGGCCTGCACCAGGTTCAAAGGCTCCACCCGATAGCCCTCCTGGCCGAGGGCTGCCACCGCCTGAGCCAGCGTTGGGGTGCCTTCCCGCGCTTCTAGGCCCACTTCCCCATGCCCTTGCACGAAATAGGCCAGCAACTCCCCGCGGTTGACCACTTTAGACAAGACGGGGGTCAGCTTGCTCTCCAGGTCAGGGGCAGGGGGCTGCGGCAGTTGCTGCCGGCTTTCTCCGGCCTCCACCACCAGGGTGTTGTTTTGCGTCACCTGCAGCCGCTGAATGGTGAGGGGATCCCGATTGGGATCGACAAACGCAAACTGGAAGCGCTCGGGGTTGAGGCGGCGGTAGCGCTCCAGTTGTTCCCGCAGGTTGGGATCCGGCGCCGTGGTAACCACCCAGACTTTGACGGGTTGCGCCAATCCCTGCACCAGTTGCCGGGTTTGAGGCGACAGGGTAAACAGGCCCTCCTCGGTGAGATCCAGGCGCAGGTCGTAGCGCACCGCCACCACATTCACCAGCACCAGGATGACGGCCATCGCCGCCACCGCCACCAGGATGTTGGCGTTGGTCTGGGTGGAGCGCAGCCCCAAGAACAGGCTCACTTCCTGCCGGTGGGTGAGACCCCACACCACCACCAGGGCCAGGCCTACTGCCAGCAAGCTGAGGGGCACCGCCGTCCAGCCGGTAAGAGCGGATCCCACCAGCAGGCCGATGGCAATCACACCAAGGCCGAGGATCCCCGCCCAATCTGCCAACGCCCGCCAATCTTTTATCACCGCACACCTCCCAAGACAACCTTAGCTCTGCTGCCAGCGCAGGCTTTCTACCGATTGCACCGTGGCAAACAGCCCCAGCAGGATGATGCTGAGGAAAAGGACGACGCTACTGCTGCTGAGGATCCCTTGCACCCAGTTGCTATATTGCTGCAGCAAAGAAATATGCCTCAGGGTAGCGGCAATCCAGTTGTTCTCTTGGCCAGCCGCCGCGTCGATCACCCAGAGCAGCAGGATTAGCCCAAAGGTGGCCACCGCGGCAATGAGGGTGCTGTCCGTCAGGGAAGAGATGAACAACCCCAAGGCCATGACACTGCCCGCCAGCAGAGCAAGTCCCACATAGCCCACCAAGGTCAGGCGGTAGTCCACTGCTGGGTTGGCGCTGCTCAGCACCAGCACGTGGTAGACCAGCGGCGGCAACAGCAGCGTCATAAAAAACACCCAGACCGCCAGCCACTTGCCCAGGGCCACCTCCAAGTTGGTAATAGGGGAGGTGGCCAGCAGCTCCATGGTGCCCCGCCGCCGCTCCTCGGCGTAGGAGCTCATGGTAAAGATGGGCAATAAAAATAAGGAAAGCGTGCCCAAGAGGTTGAGAAACTGCTGCGACAGGATGGTGGCGGCATCAAAGGGGTTCTCTTGGCCAAACTGGGCAAAGAGATCCACCTGCTGGGAAAAGCTGATCACCCGCACCAAGATATTAAAGAAGAAAAACCCCGCCAGCCCCCAGAACACCGCCGCCACCACATAGGCAATGGGGGAGGTGAAGTAGCCGCGCAGTTCTTTACGAAAAATGGCCACTGCTCCGTTCATGCTGCTTCCTCCAATGCGCCCTCAGATCCCTCTTGGGTGGTGAGCTGCAGGAAAATCTCTTCCAAAGAAGCCTGGGGACGGCCGATCTCGTAGAGGGCGATCCCCGCCTGCACCAGGGCCCTGGCCACCTCCGGGATCCAGCCTAAGGACTCTGTCCCGCCGTCGCGAACAGCAGCAGCGTTGCTTTTAAGCTGCACCTGCCAGCGAGGGGGATCGGATCCCAGGGGCTGCAAACTCACCACTTCGACCTGGGGCAAATGCTGCAGGGCCGACCGAATGGCTGCTGCTTCAGGAGCGCCCACCACCAGCTTCGCCTGCTGCCGATCCTGAAGCTGGGCTGTCAGCTCGGCGGGCGTGCCGATGGCCGCCACCTGGCCGCGGTTGATGATCACCACCCGGTCGCAGGTCATGCTCACCTCCGGCAAGATGTGGGTGGAGAGGATGATGGTGTGCTCTCCCGCCAAGCTCTTGATCAGGTTGCGCACCTCGATGATCTGCTTGGGATCCAGCCCAATCGTGGGCTCGTCCAGAATGATCACCGGCGGGTCGTGCACCAGAGCCTGGGCCAGTCCCACCCGCTGCTTGTACCCCTTGGAGAGCTTGCGGATCAAGGTGTGGCGCTTGTCTTCCAGGCTGCAGCGGCGGATCACCTCGTCCACCCGCCTAGGCCGGTCGCCGGGGCTGACCCGCTTGATCTGGGCGACAAAGTGCAGGTAGGCCTCCACGGTCATATCGGGGTAGAGGGGCGGGTTTTCCGGCAAATAGCCGATGCGCTGCCGCACCGCCATCGAGTTTTCGTGGACATCAAACCCGGCCACCCGCGCCGTCCCCTCGCTGGCGGGCAGATACCCTGCCAAAATGCGCATGGAGGTGGTCTTGCCGGCGCCGTTGGGGCCCAAAAATCCCATGATCTCGCCGGCGTTGACCTGGAAAGAGATATCGCGAATGGCCGTAAAGCTGCCGTAGGTTTTGCTCAGATGCTCCACTTCGATGGCAGCCGTGGTTGCAGGAGCAGTGGATAAACCTATCATCGGCGGCTCCTAACCTAGAGGGTCAGCGTGAGTTGGCCAACAGCCTAAGTCTGTAGGTGTGTAAAGCGAGCAGCCCCTGTCTTGAAACAAACAGAGGTGGGGAGCGACAGAGGCGGCAGCGCTGAGGCCATCAGCAAACTTAGCACAGCGGCGGCGGGGATAAGCAAACGGCACCGGGATCCCCTCCCCCCTTTTGGTGGGGTGCTCAGGGGGCCAGGGATCCCCACGCTTCCAACCCCAAGACTCGGCTCTCCCCAGGACAGGGCGCCACCACCTCGCCAATAGGGAAGGCTTCCGGCAGCAGCGATCTCAGCAAATCTTCCGCCTCAGGGGGCACCACCAGCACATAGCCCACCCCCAGGTTAAAGGTGTTGAACATCTCCAAAGTCTCCACCTGGCCCTGCTCCTGCAGCCAGAGAAATTCCTGTGGGATGGGCCAACTGTGGGGCTGCAGCCGCGCCGCCTGGTCAGGAGCCAAACAGCGGGGCAAGTTTTCCGGGATGCCGCCGCCGGTGATGTGGGCCATGCCGTGGATGGGGATCCCTGCTGCTTGCAGCCTCTGCACCGCCTGCACGTAGATGCGGGTGGGGGTGAGAAACACCTCCGCCAAAGGCCGATCCCAACCAGAGGGCTGGTGATCCCAGCGCCAGCCCCGCTCGGCCACAATGCGTCGCACCAGGCTGAAGCCGTTGCTGTGCAGGCCGCTGCTGGGCAAGGCCCACAGCCGATCCCCAGCCTGCACCCGCGAGCCGTCGAGAATGTCCGCCCTCTCGACAATCCCGACACAAAATCCCGCCAGGTCGTACTTGCCGGGCGGATAAAACCCCGGCATCTCCGCCGTCTCTCCCCCCAGCAGTTGGCAGCCGGCCTCTTGGCAGCCCTCCAGAATGCCGTCGATCACCTGCCAGAGAGCTTCCGGCTCCAGCTTGCCGGTAGCCACGTAGTCCAGGAAAAACAGCGGCTTGGCTCCCACCGTCAGCACATCGTTGACACACATGGCCACCAGGTCGATGCCCACTCCGCGGTGCTGCCCCCACTGCTGGGCAATCTCCAGCTTGGTGCCCACCCCATCGGTACCGGCAACCAAAACCGGTGCCCGGTAGCCCGCCGGCAGCTCGAACAGGCCGGCAAAGCCGCCAATGCCCCCCAAGGTTCCTGAAGAACCTGAAAACGGGACTTTAGTTCGTTCAACGCGCTCCCGAACCCCCTTGACAAAGGCGCGGCCCAGATCGATGTCAACCCCTGCTGAGCGGTAGTCCAAGATGCCGAAAATCCTTGTGCTGACGGGACTTAGGCTTTTGCCCTCGACCGGGCAAGCTTGTCAACTTAGAAACCTATGGTACATTAACTTCTGTTTTACTGTCGCAGTGGATGTTGTACAGGAGTTTCGAGAGGAGCGCGGCCTCATGCGAAATTGGAAGCGGCTAGGACAGGGACTGGCTCCCGCCCGCCAAGTGGGCTTAGTCGGCTGTCTCTGTGTTACGGCTCTCAGCTTGCCGGCAGGCATGTTGGGCAGCCCGAACTCGCAGGCACAAGCCTCAACTCGCAGCGGATCTCCCAGTGCCAGAGCAACCCAGCCATCCCCCAAAGCCCACTCGCTCTCCCCGGCAACTGACCTTATCTCCCCTTCCCAACCCAACGCCCCCCTGCCGGCCAAACTCGGCACCTTGCACTCGCAGGACTCGGAGTCTCTCCTCCTATCTCGACAGGCGATCCCTTCGCGGCCGACAGAAGAACCTACCCTCAAGATCGGCGAACAACAGCAGTCGTCCAGCCAGCCTGTCTCCACCCTCTACGACTACCAGATGGACGGTCGGCAGGTGGTCACTGTCTATGTGAAGGATTTGCCTATTGTCAGCTTTGTCGAGCAGCCTGGGCTGGAACCACCGCTGCTGCGGGCCAGCACCCTGGTGGCCCGGCTCAACCAAATGGCCCAGGGATCCCTGAAGGACACGACCATCGCCCTGGCTTGGGCAGAGCCCCAATCCGGGGATCCCCTCTACGCAGTTCAGGTCAACGGCGAGGAATTGCTGCGCATCGACGGGGGAGTGCTGCTGCCAAATCACCAACGCCCGGTGGATACGGCGGTTTTGGCTGCCAATCGTCTGCGCCGTCTGCTGCTGGATGCGCCCCCCATTTCGGCTCCGGCCCTACCTCAACCGGCTGCTCTCACCGCCAAGGCCACCGTTGTAGGCCCTAAGCCAGAAACAGCCGCTCAACCAAAACCTGCCCCTGTCCGTACCGTTGGGCCTGTGCAGGAAGGGATCGCCTCTTGGTATGACCTGCACCCCACCCGCCATGAGATGACGGCTGCCCACCCCACTCTGCCCTTCGGTACCGAGGTGCGGGTCACCAACCTGAGTAACGGGCGCCAGGCCGTCGTGCGCATCAACGATCGCGGCCCCTTCATCCCCGGTCGGATTATCGACCTTTCCCTGCGGGCGGCAGAGGCCCTGGGGATGGTGCGCTCTGGGCTGGCGCCGGTGCGGGTGGAAGTGGTGCAGCCCTAGGCTAGGGTACAGGCGAAAAGCGCTTGGAATCGGGGGAATAGCGCCAAGAAATGCCGTCGGGATCCCGGCTGCGGCTCCACTCCGGAAAACCGGTTTTGAATTTCCAGTAGGTGATGGCGGAGACCACTACCCCCAGCCGCTCCGCCAACTGGGTTTGATTGAGGGGGCGCAGCGTCGCCCGCGGCACTGTAATCGCCTCCTGTGCAGGCGACTCTTGGGAGGGCACGGGCAATGAGGCTGTGGCTGCAGTTGCCAGTGCCTCCCGTTCCAACGGACGACTGGGACTGGGCCGCAGCAGGCTGAACTGGCTCAATAGGCCGACGTTTTCCAGGTTCAGAAGATTTTCTAGGTTAGAGGTCTGATGGATTAGCTCCAGCTCACGGCGCAACTCATCCTCCAGCACTCGCAGATAGTGTTCCCGCTTTTGCTCCGACTCGGCATCCTTGAGCAGACCCAGGGCAAAGCTGAGGTTCGAGAGGGGCTCACTCAGATCTTGCAAGAACTTCTTGAACAGAGTGCCCTTCACATCCGTGAACTGCTGCAACTGCTGCAGTTTTTGCCGCAGTTCCTCGATTCTTTTCTCTTCCAGCTTGCGGCTCTCCAGGCTCTGCCGGTGGTTGTGCAGGGCAATTTCAATGGTGGTGTAAAGTTCCCGCTCTTTGAAAGGCTTGATGATGTAACCGAAAGGCCGGGTCTCTTTGACGCGGGAGAGCGTATCGTCATCGGCGTAGGCCGTCAGATGCACCACCGGAATGTTGAAGCGCTCGGTGATCCGCTTGGCGGCTTCGATGCCGTCGATATCCCCCTTCAAGACGATATCCATCAAGACTAAGTCCACCGACATCTCTTCCAGCCGTCGGATCGCTTCTTCGCCGGAGGAGGCGATGGCCGGCACCGCATAGCCAAATTTTTTCAGGACGTTGGCGATATCCTTGGCGATGATCTTCTCGTCTTCGACAACCAGAATGCTGCCTTTGGCAAGCATGGGAACTTTCTTCAAGGCTGGCTCCTCGGAAAGGTGATGATGAAAGTGGTACCCGATTTGTTTCTCAATTCTATCTTGCCCTGGAGCTGATCGGTGAGGGTTGCAACCAGTTGTAAACCCAGAGATTGAGTTTCCTTGAAGTCGAAATCGCGGGGCAAGCCGATGCCATTGTCAGAGACGCGCAACTGAGTATATTTGCGGGTTTGGCTAAAACAAACCTCTATCTCCCCGCTGCGACCTTTGGGGAAGGCATACTTGAGGCTGTTGGTGACCAGCTCGTTGATGATCAGGCCACACAAAACTGCATCGTCGAGGTTGAGGCGGATCCCTTCGGCGCGGATGCTGGCGCGAATGCTCTCGGGGTTCACTCCGTAGGAGTGAAAGAGGTTGGAGATCAAATTGTGTAAGTATTGCTTGAGATCCACAGCGGCCAGATTGTTGGATTGGTACAGGCCCTCGTGGATCAAAGACATCGCTTGAATGCGGCTGCCGGCATCCTTAAAAACGCGGGCGTACTTGCGGCTTTTGATTTGATCCGCCTGGAGCCGCAGCAGGCTGGAGATGATTTGTAGGTTGTTTTTGACGCGGTGGTGAATCTCCCGCAGCAGAATCTCTTTTTCCTGAAGGGCAGCCTGGATCTGCAGCTTCGCCTGTCTTTCTTCGGTAATATCTTCGCAAATGCCAATAACGAAGAGGTTTTTGCCTTCGGGATCCCGCACTGCCGAGACCGCCAGGCGGCACCAAACCACCTTGCCGCTGCGGTGGATGTAGCGTTTTTCTAGGTGGTAGTGATCTTGTTGGCCGTTCAAAACCTCCTGGAAAAGTTGCCAATCTTTGCCGATATCTTCCGGATGGGTGAGGTCGCAAAAACTCATGTGGGTCAGTTCGGCGGCGCTGTAGCCCAAGATCTCTTCCAGGGCGGGGTTTACCTTGAGGTAACGGCCCTGTCTATCGACGATGGAAATGCCCAGGGCCGACTGCTCGAAGATGCCCCGCAGGCTCAGCTCGCTTTGGCGCAGGGCCGCCTCCGCTTGTTTGCGCTCGGTAATGTCCAAAATTTGGCTGAGAAAGTAGCTGGGATCCCCTTGGGCGGTGCGCACCAGGGTGATGCGGAGAAGGGCGTAGACGATTTGCCCGTTCTTGTGGATGTAGCGCTGTTCCTGTTCGCAGTGGTGCACCTCGCCGGCCAGCAGGCGGTTACTGTTTTCCAAGGTGACGGCGATGTCGTCGGGATGGGTGATGTCGAGGACGGTTTTTCCCTTGAGATCCTCTAGGGTGTAGCCCAGGGTTTCGGTAAAGGCGGCGTTGATCTGCAAATAAGTGCCGTCCACCTGGGTCATGGCCTTGGCAATCGGGGACCACTCAAAAGATTGGCGGAAGCGTTCTTCACTTTCTTTGAGGGCGATTTCTGCCTCGACGCGGGCGCTGATGTCGATCACCTGGTTGAGAAACTGGGTGGGCTGCCCTTCCTCATCGCTGAGAAGCGTAGCCTGAAACAGGACATGGACGACCTGACCGGAACGATTGATGTAGCGAATCTGGCGCTGGCTGACAGAGACTTTCCCCACCAACAAAGCCTCATTGGCCCCCAGCAGTTGATTGACATCTTCCGGGTGGAGAATGTCCAGTTGTTGCCGATGTTTCAATTCTTCGGGAGTATGGCCGACAATCTGGGCAAAAGCCTCGTTGACCTGGATAAATCGCCCCTGCAAATCCACCAGGGCAATTCCATTGGGGGCCAGCTCAAAAATCTGCCGGAAATGGTTGGCGCTCTGTTGCCAGGCTTGCTCTATACGACGACGTTCGGCTTCCAGTTGCTTGGACTCGGTGATGTCTTCGACGATCCCTGCCACTCGATAGATTTTGCCCTCTTTGTCGGCAATAGGAAAGGTACGTTCCCGCAGCCAGAGGATGCAGCCATCGGGGCGGCAGAGGCGAAAAACCACATCGGTGGGTTGGCCCTGAAGTTGGGCTTGAAAAATGGTGGGGAACAGCCAGCGATCGTCAGGGTGAATGTGGCGCATCCAGGCCTGGGGATTGGCGTAGGCCTCTGCAGGGGAAAGGCCCCAAATGGTTTCACAGGCGGGGCTGACGTAAATCAGCTCTTTGCCGCAGAGCGTTGAAATCCAGAACAGTTGTTGCGTATTCTCCGCCAGTTGTAGAAAACGATGTTCGCTTTCTCTGCGGGCTTCTTCTAACTGTTGTTGTCGTTCTTTAAGCTGGCGGGATGCTGTGATATCAGTAACAAATCCTTCAAAATAGAGGGGATCCCCCTGCTCGTCGTACAGGGTGCGGGCATTTAAAGAAATCCAGATGACTTTGCCGTCTTTGCGGCAGACCTGGCGCTCTGCATCCACGACTTGACCTTCTCTCAGCATGTGCTGCAGGAACTCAGATCGCTGCTCTGGGTCGCTATAGATTTGGGTGCCGATATCGGAGACATTGCGCATCAAATCTTCCGGGGATTCGTAGCCGAAAATATGGGCCAGAGCTGGGTTGGCAGCCAGATATTTTCCCTCAGGGGTGGTTTGAAAAATGCCTTCGACGGCGTTCTCGAAGATCTGTTGGTAGCGGGCAGCGGTGCTGCGGCTGTGCTGCAGTTGCGCCCGAAGTTGCGCGAGGGCTTGTCGCTGCTCCTGGGCCTGGAGCAGGATGTGTCGCAGGCTGAGGGCGATGAGGTCGATCTGTCCCCGTTCGGGGAGGCTCAGTGGGCGGGGGCGCTCCCCCCGCAGGTGAAGTGTCGCCAGCGGCCTCCCGCCCTCATCCAGCAGGGGAAAGGCTTCCTGAAAAGGCCAAGATCCGCCGATGGGGTTGGGCGGCTCGTTGCCGGGGATCCGCTGGGGGTCGCGGTAGAGGATCCCTTTTGCAGGCGAGTCGGGATCGGATCCCGGCTGGACCAGTTCTAGATAGACCAAGGGGACGTTCAGCAGTTGCCCCAGCAATTGCAACAGCGGGTACAGCGCTGCAGCGGACTCCGTATTCAATTCTGTATTCAGTTCAGTTTGAAGGGACGGCTCTTCCCTGGCGGCGGCCTGCCCGGGAACAAAACCGTTCACAACGGATCTCGGTGACCTAGAAATGGGAGGCGACATGGGAAAAACTCGGCTGGGAAGCTAGCTCTACCCAGTCCATCGCGATAGATGGGGGGCACCTGCTGAGTTGGTCTTCACAGGGCAAAAAGCAAAGGATCCCCGGCAGGTACGCCCGTTCTGCACCCACTATCTATACTTTAGCGATGCTCTGGAGAAACTTTAGTGAAACATGCTGCTGACGGAGCTGTCTTCGTGGATGCGCCAGATCGCCTCTCCCAGCACGTTCGCCACCGAGAGGACGGTCAAGCCTGGAAAATGCCGCTCTGGAGGAATGGGGATGGTGTTGGTGACGATCACCTCTTCAAACAGACCGCCCTGCAGGCGTTCGATGGCCGGATCGGAAAAGACAGGGTGGATGGCGCAGGCATAGACCGCCTTGGCCCCCGACTTGCGCAGCAGCTTCGCCCCTTCCGAGATGGTGCCTGCCGTGTCGATCATGTCGTCTACGAGGATGGCGATTTTACCGCGCACATCGCCAATGAGGTTCATGACTTCCACGTCGTTGTGGGCCTGGCGGCGCTTGTCGATGATTGCCAGCGGAGCTTCCTTGAGTTTTTTGGCAAAGGCACGCGCCCGCGCTACCCCGCCCACATCGGGAGAGACGACCACAATATCTTCGTCGAGCAGGCCTTTTTCTTTGAGGTAAGCCTGCAGTACCGGCTGGGCGTAGACGTGGTCGAGGGGAATGTCGAAGTAGCCCTGGATCTGGGCCGAGTGCAGATCCATGGCCAGCACCCGGTGTGCCCCCGCCTGGGTGATCATGTTGGCCACCAGCTTGGCGGTGATGGCTTCCCGTCCGGCGGTTTTGCGGTCGGCGCGGGCGTAGCCGTAGTAGGGCAAGACGGCAGTGATCTGGCGGGCCGAGGCGCGGCGGCAGGCGTCGATGATCACCAGCAGCTCCATCAGGTGATCGTTGACCGGGCGGCAGGTGGGCTGCACCAAGTAGACATCGGCACCCCGGATCGACTCCTGGATTTGGATGTACAGCTCGCCATCGGCAAAGCGCTTGCGCAACATAGGCCCCAGATCCATGCCCAGGTAGCGCGCCACCTCCTGGGCCAAATCCGGATTGGCGCTGCCTGAGAAGATTTTGAGGCGGTTACTATCTGAGATGGGCGGCAGGGGAGAAGGGCGAAGCAGAGGGGCAGGGCGAACCACAGATCGATGCTGAACTCGTCCGTAGCCAACGCCTGACGGCGAGCTGCCGCTATCGTAGCACCGACGCTTGCAACCTCAGCAACTGTATTCTTCGGGATTTTGGGTCTGGGGGGGCAGGTTAGCATAGACGGGATGAAGGTGGAGCTGCTGCACATCCACAAGCGCTTTGGGGCGGTACAGGCGAACCGCGATGTGTCCTTGCGGGTGGAGGCGGGCACGATCCACGGTCTGCTGGGGGAAAATGGGGCCGGCAAAAGCACCTTGGTCAAGATCCTGAGCGGCTTTCTGCGCTGCGATCTGCGGGTTGGACATTGAGTCGGCGCTGTGGGTCTGGAGTCAACTGCTGGAACGCGCCCAAGCAGGGACGGCTATTGTTTTTGCCTCGGCGGATTTGGACGAGATCTTGCCGTACAGCAACCGAGTCCTGGTGTTCAGCAGCGGACAGGTCTCGGAACCCATGCCGGCGGCGGAGCTCACCGTTTCGCGGCTGGGGCAGTTGATGACTCTCCCCGTCCTGCCCAGCACCCACGCTTTGCTGGAGCATTTGTGAAGAGCATAGCAATCCAACAGAGCAAGGCTTAGAGTAGCAGTGGCCCCAAGCCTTTTTGCTCAACGAATCCGGCCATGGGATCCCAGGATAACATTCCACCTGAGGGAGCCGAGCAGTCCCGCTCTTACTCGTTCAACTTCACCGTTTCGGGATCCCGGCAGCAGGTTTTGCGGGGGTTGCAAGCCTTGCTGGAGCTGGGTTTGCTGACGCCGGAGCACTTTCGCCATCTGGTGGAGCAGTATCGGCTGGAGGCGGAATCGGCGCCAGGAGCCACTTCTGTCGGCGGGGGGATCCCAGCCAGTCTGGGCTCGGCCTACGTGCTCTGGATTTTAGGTTTGTTCGGCCTTTGCGGTCTGCACCGCTTCTATCTGGGTCGCTGGCGCACAGGGCTGCTCTGGCTGCTGACTTTTGGGCTGCTGGGGATCGGCCAGCTCCTCGATTTGATCTGGATCCCGCAGATGGTGCGGGAAAGAAATGCTGGCTTGGCCGGCTCTGGGGTTGTCGTGGCGGGGGAAGAGCCGCCAGCCGAAACCAGGGAGCTCTCCTCTCCCCCGGGGATAGCTGTGTTGTTGCACAACTTGCTGTCTGAGCTGAGCGTAGCTTGGCTGCTGCTCCTGGGCCTGTTTTTGGTGGTGGTCTCTTCGGGGGTGCTGGCGGCCAGCCGCTGGCAAGAGTTTTCCCCGGCAGCTCAGTACGGGGTGCTCTTGGCTTATACGGCGGCGTTTGGGGTGGGAGCGAGGTGGGCGCAGCGGCAGGACGGGCTGCGTCTGACAAGCCAAACTTTAGAGGCTGTTGCTTTGCTGCTGCTGCCGATCAACATGTGGGCGCTGGACGGGCTGGGGATCCCGTGGGGGATCCGAGCTGTTGCTTTGGGGTTACTCATAGGGATCCCGTGGGGAGCCTGGCGACGGGCCGACTTGCTGGGGGCGGGTTCTGCTTTCTACGGAACGTTGGTGAACTTCTTATCTCTTTCTGGTTTACACCTCTTCTGGAGCCTAGGGCCGCCGGAGTCTCGTCCCACCCTTGTCCTTGGGATCCTCTACTTGGGGATCCTCAGCACCGTGATTTACACCTGGAGCCGCCGCTCGCTGGCCCGGCTGTGGCTCATCGGGGCGGCTGGCTCCTTGTTGATCTTGCGGGGGCTGCTCTCAGGGCAGGTGCAGGTGTCGCAGTTGGGGTTGGCGGTGGCCCTCTTGGGTTGGCTGCCCCAAAGCCCGGCTGAGGACTACGAGCCGGCTCAGGTGGGGCGGCCCTGGTGGAGCGGGGTGCTGTTGATTTTGGGCTGGCTGCTGGCGGCCAGCGACTGGGGGGAGAACGCCTGGCAGGTGTTGGCCATCAGCCTGCTGGGAATCCGCTTCTTAGCGAGGCGACTGAGCCAACGTCAGCAGAGGGTGGAGTTGGCGCTGCTGTTTTTGCTGGGTCTGGAAACTGCCTGGGCCTTTTGGCAGGTGTGGCCGGCAAGCTGGCGGGAGAGCGTGCTGGCGCTGTTAACGGGTGGGTTGCAGCCCCTCGACTCTGTTTGGGGGCTGCTGGGGCTGGTGCTGTTGCCCTATGAGGTGCTGTGGCTGGGGCTGGCGGCCCGCTGGCAGCAGAGACCTCGGGAAGGCGAGGAGGCGGGTTTTGCGGCGCTGGCAGAACCGACGGAGCGCTTGGTGTTGGGGCTGGGCGGATCCCTCTTGCTTTTGAGCTTTCCCCAGCCGGCGATTTGCTTTTGGCATTTGCTGTTGAGTACTGGCATCCTGGCCTGGTGGCTGCGGCAGAAGTCCAGGGTTGGCGCTGGGTGGGTATTTCTGACCCATGCCTATGGGCTGGGGGCGCTTCTGGCCGGGATCCGCTGGCTTTGGCCTGATTGGAGCCTGTCCAGTTGGGGGGCCATCTTGCTGCTGCTGGGCTTGCTGGAATGGACGGGGCGGGTGGCGCTGGGCGGGCGGTTGTTGGCAGCCTCAGGACATTTTGGGGGACTGCCGGTGCGGCTGTGGCAGCAGAGCGCCGAAGGGATGGGGCTGGTGCTGCTGGGATCCAGCTACTTTGTGTTTTTGGCGCAGGGCACGGAGTCCATTGGCTGGCTGTGGCTGGCGGTGCCCTCGGTTTTGACGGCGGCGCAGGTGTGGGCCTGGCCGCCCCTGGCGTTTATGCCTCGCTGGTTGCAGATCCCGGAGCAAGGGGGATCTTTTTCTTGGCGACAAGGGATTCCGGCGCGGGGATCCCTGCGCCTTCTGGCGGTGCTTTCCCTGGTGATGGCCCAGGGGCTCACCCTCGGCAGGCCGGGCCTGGATCTGCTCGGGCTAGGGCTGGGAGTGCTGCTGCTGGCAACTCAGGTGTGGCTGTGGGCTTCTCCCTCTCCCAGTTCTCCTACTCCAGAAGCACTGCTGGCGGTGGCCTTTGGTGTAGGGATCGGCCTGGTGGGAATCAGCCGGCTATTGCCGACGCTCACGGAAGCGGAGTGGCTGCTGGCCTTGGCGGTGCTGGGGTTGCTCTTGAGCGGCTGTCGCTACGGAATTTTGCGCCTCTCTTCTCGCCTACAAGCCGCTTACCGACCGGCCCTGGATGGCTGGGGCCTGCTGTTGGGGTTGGTGCTCCTCTTTGCCCTCACAGTGGCGACAACGGCGGCCCTGGCGGATCCTTCTCGGCTCCCCATTTCCGTCGGCAAGCAGCCCATGTTCCCCGGCGCTCTGCCCTTGGCGGCTGGGGTGGCCCTGGTGGCGCTCGGCCTGCGGCTGGGGGTGGCTCTCTCAAGGGGTGGCTCGGCGGTCGTTGGCGCCGACGGGACGGACTCTGCCACCGGCTCGGTTTCCTGGGCGGTGGTGGAAGGGATCGCCTACGGGCTGATCTGGGCTTTGGAGCTGGGGGCGACCGGCATCCTGCTCTGGGTTGTGCAGGGATCCCGTCCCGTCCTGCCTCTGTGGGCCGTCCTCAACCTGGGCTTGGGGATCCTCTTCTGGATAGGGCCGGAGAAACTCCTGTTCCCCGGCGGGGGAGAGCTCCTGCAGCGAGTCCAGACCCTGAGTTGCTGGAAGACAGGGCCGCTGATCTATGCCGGGCTGGGTTGGCTGGGATCCCATGCCCAGTGGAGCGAGCTGACGGGCGTGGGCAGCTTAGGCCTGGCCATCGTGTTGTTGGGCCTGGGGCAGGGGATCCCAGGGGCACAAGAGCAAGGTGGGGACTCCGTCCCACTTACGCCAACGGAAGAAGACCCTCCCGTCAACTGGAAGGGGATCCTGGGGGCCTGCGGGATGTCACTGGCTGCCTACGAGAGCTGGATTCACTTCCTGAGCCAGCAGACAGGGGGATCCTGGGGAGATGGACTGGTGCTGACCGCGTTGCTGGGATGGCTCCTGGCAGTGGTCTACCGCCTTTGCCCCCCTTGGCTGGTGGCGACCCTGCAGCTTAAAAGAGCTTGGCTGCGCTGGATGGCCTCGGCCAACTGGGCCCTGGCCAACCTCGTCCTTTGGCCTGCGCTTTTCGATCTTCGCCTCAGCCGGTGGGGGCGGCTCCTCTGGGTGCTGACGGGATCCGGCCTGGCGGCCTATGCCGCCGCCCAGGGGAGAAGATCGACGCCGGGATCCCCGACAGAGCCGGGCTGGCTGCCAACGGCCTGGTGCCACCTCAGCGCTTGGCAGGGAGTCGGCATCTGCCTGGGTAGTATGTGGCTGGGCTTCCCCAGCTTGAGGGTGGAGCAATGGGCCGGATCCCTGCTCTGTGGGCTGGGACTCCTCTATTACTTTCTGCCCTGGCAACGGTGGGGCTGGCCGGCGGATCCCTGGTCAAATACGGCCTTGGTGGCGCCGTTGCTGGCCCTGGTGGTGACGGCGGGCGGCGACAACAACAGCAATTTGTTGCTGGGGGCAGCCTACTACGCTTTCTTGGCCATCTGGCGCTCCCAGGTGCGCCTGGGCTACATCAGCTTGTTTTTGAGCAACTGGATCCTGTGGAATTACGGCTGGCAGCAGGATTGGGCTTCCCTGACCCTCTATGCCCTGCCTCTGGTGGGATCCCTGCTCTATGTGGCCCAGGTGGATCCCGGACTGCAACAGGCTGGTGCTCGAGAGAGTCGGCACCGGCTGCGGGCCTTCTCGTCGGGTCTATTGGTGTTGGTGACTTTGATCGAAACCCACGGGCAACTGGGGGCGGGGTTTTGGCCGGTGGGGCTGGGCTTGGCTTTGGGGGTACTGGGTTTGGCGCTGCGGGTGCGGGCCTACCTGTGGGCGGGCACCCTGGGCTTTGGCCTGGGCGTCTTGCGGCAGGGGTGGCTGTGGGTAACCACTGACCCAATCCTGTTGTGGGGGATGGGGATCTTGCTGGGGGTGCTCTTGATTTGGGCAGCAGCCAATTTTGAGCAGCGCCGAGAACAGGTGGGATCCCGGCTCTCTGCCTGGCTAGAGCAACTGCAGGGCTGGGAATAGAGATAAACTGGTGCCGGCGTCGCTCCATCAGATATGGCCCTCTTCCTGTCCAGCGCTGATCCGAAAGTGCCCCCCCAGTCAAGGTGGAAACAGCTCCTGCAGCAAATCCTGTTGCCTTGGCGGGAGTTCGACGGCATTTTGCTGGCCACGGTGCTGGCCTTGACGGGCATCGGCATCATCGCCATCCGCAGCGCTGTCTGGGAGCGTCCCATCAGCCACTACTGGCTGCAGCAGTTGATCATGGCCGGGATCAGCCTGGTGTTTTTGGCGATGGTGGCGCGGATCCCCTACGAGCGGCTGCTGCGCTGGCATTGGTTCACCTATGGCCTGACTTTGGCGGGCTTGATTGCAGTGCTCTTTTTCGGCACGGCGGGAGGAGGGGCAGAGCGGTGGATCTCCATTGCCGGCGTCCAGGTACAGCCTTCCGAGTTTGCCAAGTTGGGGGTCATCATCACCCTGGCGGCCATTTTGCACCACTGGCCAATCAAATACTTCAGCCAAATCTGGGTGGCTGTTGCCGTCGTCGCTCCTCCTTGGGTTTTGATCTTCCTGCAGCCCAACTTGGGCACCGCCCTGGTGTTTGTGGTGATCTTGCTGGTCATGCTCTACTGGGCCGGGGCCAAGGGCAGTTGGATCCTCCTGCTGCTGTCGCCGGGGGTGGGGGCCATTCTCTACGGCCTGCACACCCGCGCGGAGTTGAGCTGGATGCTCTGGGTCTGGCTGATCTGGTGCCTGGGCATGGCGAGCCTAGCGGCTTGGCGGCTGCCTTGGCGGTGGACAGGAGCGATGACCTTTGGAGTGATCAACCTGCTCTCCGGGCATCTGGGCCAGGTGGCCTGGCACATCCTCAAGCCCTACCAGCGGCGGCGGCTGGAGATTTTTATCGATCCCATGCAAGAGCCCTGGGGATCCGGCTACCACCTGATTCAATCCCGCATCGCCATCGGCGCCGGTGGGCTCTGGGGCCGTGGCATCCAGCAGGGCACCCAAACCCAACTGGACTTTATCCCCGAGCAGCACACCGATTTCATTTTCTCGGCCATTGGGGAAGAGATGGGCTTTGTCGGCACCCTGACGGTGCTGATCCTGTTTTGGATTCTGTGTGCGCGGCTGATCTGGATTGCCCAAGGAGCCAAGGACAATTTCGGGTCTCTCATTGCCATCGGGGTGTTGGCGATGATCCTCTTTCAGGCGGTAGTCAATATCGGCATGACGATTGGCTTGGCCCCCATCACCGGCCTGCCCTTGCCTTTTTTGAGCTATGGCCGCTCGGCTCTGTTGACCAACTTTCTGGCCATCGGCCTGGTGGAATCGGTGGTGATGCACCGCCAACGCACCACCTTTTTCAAGTAATTTCAAGAGTTCCCCTCTCCCTTTGGGACAAGGGCCGGGGATCGATCCCTTGCTCTACCCCTGCTGGGGTAGGTATCCTATTCCCACCCCCCTCCCGTCGTCCCTTGTAGGGAGCCGCGGCGCGGTTGGGATCCCTTGTCTGTACCGGTCTTGTCGCCATGTCTCAACCGGCCCTGGAGTCGATTCTGCAGGAAAAACGCCTTTTCCCGCCGCCTCCCTCGTTTGTGCAGCGGGCTCGCATCACCCCTGAGCGCTACCAACAGATTTGCCAAGAGGCGGAAGCGGATCCCTTGGGGTTTTGGGAGCGGCTGGCACAGCAGGAATTGCACTGGTTTCAGCCTTGGCAGCAGGTGTTGCACTGGGATCCGCCCCAGGCGCAATGGTTTGTGGGGGGACAGCTCAACCTCAGCTACAACTGCCTGGATCGCCATTTGGACAATGGCCGCCGCCACAAGCCCGCCCTCATCTGGGAGGGGGAGCCGGGGGACACTCGCACCCTGACCTACGAGCAGCTCCACCGCGAGGTCTGCCGCTGGGCCAACGGCCTCAAGTCTCTGGGCATTCAAAAAGGGGATCGGGTGGGGATCTACATGCCGATGATCCCGGAGGCCGTCATGGCCATGCTGGCCTGTGCGCGGATCGGGGCAGCCCATACGGTGGTGTTCGGCGGGTTCAGCGCCGAGGCCCTCAAGGAGCGGCTGCGGGATGCGGAAGCCAAAGTCGTCATTACCGCCGATGGGGGCTGGCGCAAAGATGCCATCGTCCCCCTCAAGCCCCAAGTGGACTTGGCGCTGGCGGAAGGGGTGCCCAGCGTCGAAAAAGTCCTGGTGGTGCAGCGGACAGGACAAGCTGTGTCGATGATCCCGGATCGAGATATCTGGTGGCATGAGCTGGCCCCCAGCCTAGAAGAAGCCTGCCCCGCCGAGCCTATGGACGCGGAGGCGATGCTGTTTATCCTCTACACCTCCGGCACCACCGGCAAGCCCAAAGGCGTTGTCCACACCAGCGGCGGCTACAACCTCTACACTCACGTCACCTGTCAGTGGATCTTCGATTTGCAAGAAGAAGACATCTACTGGTGTACTGCCGATGTTGGCTGGATCACGGGCCACAGCTACATCGTCTATGGCCCCCTCTCCAATGGTGCGACGGTGTTTATGTACGAGGGGGCGCCCCGACCTGCTAAACCCGATTGTTTCTGGGAGCTGATCGCCCGCCACCGCATCTCGATTTTCTACACCGCCCCCACGGCAATCCGGGCTTTTATGAAAAGTGGCGACGCCCTGCCCCGCCGGCATGACCTCTCCTCGCTGCGGCTGTTGGGCACCGTGGGCGAGCCGATCAACCCGGAAGCCTGGATGTGGTACTACACCGTCATCGGCAGTGGGCGCTGCCCGATTGTGGATACCTGGTGGCAGACCGAAACCGGCGGCATTATGATCTCGCCCCTGCCGGGAGTTACACCCACCAAGCCGGGATCCGCCACCCGCCCTTTCCCGGGCATTGCGGCAGATGTGGTCGACATGGAAGGGAACCCGGCCCCAGAAGGGGGTTATCTGGTGATCCGCCGTCCCTGGCCGGGCATGATGCGCACCCTTTACAAAGATCCGCAGCGGTTCCGCTCCAGTTACTGGGAGCGGATCCCGCCCAAGGATGGGCAGTACTTCTACTTTGCCGGGGACGGCGCCCGCCGGGATGAAGATGGCTACTTTTGGGTGATGGGCCGGGTGGACGATGTCATCAATGTTGCCGGCCACCGTCTGGGCACGATGGAATTGGAATCGGCGCTGGTCTCTCACCCAGCTGTGGCGGAGGCAGCGGTGGTGGGGCGACCGGACGAGATCAAGGGAGAGGCGATCGTGGCTTTTGTCATCTTGGCGGAGGGCTACGGGCCGGGCGAAGCGCTGCGCCAAGCGCTGATGCAACATGTGGTCGAGGAGATCGGAGCCATCGCCCGCCCCAGCGAAATTCGCTTCACCGAGGCGCTGCCCAAGACCCGCTCTGGCAAGATCATGCGCCGCCTGCTGCGGCAACTGGCTGCCGGCTCCGGCATCAGCGGCGATACTTCTACTCTGGAAGACCTGGGGGTGCTGGAACGGCTGCGGCAAGGGGTGTGAACTGCCAACGCGCCGGCACTAAGATGGGGACATCGAGTCCTGGGTTGTCAAGCTCGCATGTCGCCTCTGGATCCCGCACTTTACTTTGACCACAGCGCCACCACTCCGCCTCGGCCTGAGGTGATCGAGGCTATGGGGCTGGCGATGCAGGAGAGTTGGGGCAACCCCTCCAGCTTGCATGGGTGGGGAGAACGGGCGGCCATGGCCATGGAACGGGCGCGGCAGCAGGTGGCCGAGCTGCTCAACTGTGAGCCGGAGACGCTGCTGTTTACCTCTGGCGGAACGGAGTCCAACAACCTGGCCCTGTTTGGGGTGGCGCAGCGCTACTCCACTCCCCAGCATCTCATCATCTCCAGCGTCGAGCACGCCTCGGTGGAGAATGCCGCCCGTCGGTTGCAGGCCCAGGGCTGGGAGGTAACCCGTCTGCCGGTGAACTCCGCCGGCCAGGTGGATCCCCAAACCTTGATCCAGGCGTTGCAGCCCAAGACCGTTCTGGTCTCCATCGTCCACGGCCAGAATGAGGTGGGATCCCTGCAGCCGATTGCCGAGCTGGGCCGCCTCTGTCGCCAGGCTGGGGTGCTCTTCCACACCGACGCGGTGCAGACGGCGGGGCGGATCCCCCTGGATCTGGCGCAACTGCCTGTGGACCTGCTCTCCCTGTCTGGGCATAAGCTTTACGGGCCGCAGGGGGTGGGGGCGCTCTATGTGCGCCCAGGGGTGGAGCTGCAACCGTTGCTGCGGGGGGGCGGGCAAGAACGGCGGCTGCGAGCCGGCACCCAAGGGATCCCTGCCATTGTCGGCCTAGGGGTGGCGGCGGCTTTGGCAGCCCAAGAGCTGGAGCGGGAGACGGCCCGCCTGCGGCAGTTGCAACGGCAGCTGGCCCAGTTGCTGGCCTCTGTGCCGGGTTTACGGCTGATCGGCCCCTCGGATCTGGAGCAACGCCTGCCCCACCACCTCAGCTACTGCACTGCCGCGATCCCGGGGCACGTGCTGGTGAGGGAGATGAGCCGCCAGGGAATCGCCATCAGCGCCGGCTCTGCCTGTAGCAGCGGCCAGCGGATCCCCAGCCGTATCCTTTTGGCCATGGGCTATTCCGAGGTCGAGGCCCTGGGATCTATCCGCCTCAGCCTGGGCAAGGCCACCACCCAAGCCGCGGTTGAGCAGGTGGCCCGCTCCCTGCAGGCTCTCCTCCGCTCTGCTGCTGGATCCCTTGAGGAGAAGGCAACCCAACCCCTGCCGTCGGCTCCTGCCGCTGAATTGGCGGCTGGGTTAAGGTGATAGAGAGTTACAGGGCTGGTCGTCATGGCTGAGATGAGTCCGTATCAGGTCTTAGGGGTCAGCGAAGAAGCCTCCTTTGAGGAGATCCAATCGGCGCGGGCCCGGCTCCTGGCCAGCTTGGGTGCGGATGAACAGCAGCAGGAGCGGGTGGAACAGGCCTACGACGCCATCCTGATGCAGCGCCTGCGCCTGCGCAAGGAGGGCAAGATCGCCGTCCCCGACCGCATTCGCTACGCCGAACAACGGGCTAGCCGTCCAGAGACAGAACCGAGTTTGACCCGTCCTGCTGCCCAAAATCCCCCCTGGATCAGCCGTTGGCTGGATAGCCCTTCTGCCCCGGATGTGCTCTGGCCCGCCGTGTTGCTGGGAGGGCTGGTGGGTTGGGTTGTCTTGGCCCCTGATGAGTATCCCTCCCTGCAACTGGCGCTGGGGCTGATGACCTGCATCTATTTCCTGTACCGCAAGGAGCGCCGCTTCCTTCGCGCTTTTCTCTTGGCGCTGGCAGGACTGAGCCTAGGACTGATGTTGGCCTACGGCATTGCCCTTCCCCTCACCGGCGGCGATGCCCCCGGCGCCCTGTTGGTGGGGATCACGTTTGGGGTGATGTGGCTGATAACCAGCTTTTTGCGCTAGTTGGGGAGCTTCAGCTACACACTCCTACATGTGTGCTGCCTGTCCATTCAAGTCGTCCCAAGCCGGCTTGAGATACAGCCACTTCAAACAGCAACGAAACGGTTCGTTACGTCGTTCCCTAACTCCCCTCTCCCTGAGGGAGAGGGGTTGGGGGTGAGGGCCCTGAGGGAGAGGGGTTGGGGGTGGTCGCGTGAGCGGCGCGGAGCGCTTGGGCTAGCTCCCTGAGGGAGAGGGGTTGGGGGTGAGGGTCTGGTTTGATTGAACCAGGCGGGCATCCTCTCATCTGCCGAAGCGCCGCTGCCGCGACTGATAGCTGAGCAGGGCTTGGTGAAAGGCGGCGCGGTCGAAATCCGGCCAGAGGATGGGGGTGAAGTACTGCTCGGTGTAGGCCATCTGCCAGAGCAGGAAGTTGCTGATGCGCATCTCGCCGCTGGTGCGGATCAACAGGTCGGGATCGGAGAGGCCGGTGGTGTAGAGAAATTGGGAAAAGAGGGCTTCGTCGATCTGATCCGGTTGCAAAAGTCCCTGTTGCACCAGGGTGGCAATCGAGCGGCAAGCCTGCAGGATCTCCTGTCTGCCGCCGTAGTTGAGGGCCACCGTCAGGCAAATGCCCTCGTTGTGCTGGGTGCGTTCCACCGCATGCAGGATCGTGTCCTGCAAAGACTGGGGCAGGGCCGACAACTGGCCGGCAAACTGGATGCGCACCCCCTGCTGCACCATTTCCGCCAGCTCCTGCCACAGCACCTGCTCAAACAAAGTCATGAGAAAATCGACTTCTTCGCGGGCGCGGCCCCAGTTCTCGGTGGAGAAGGCGTAGGCGGTGAGGGCGGGGATCCCCCAATCATCGCAACAGCGCAACAGCTCCTTCAGGGCCGCTACCCCGCGCTGATGCCCGACACTGCGGGGCAAACCCCGTTTTTGCGCCCACCGCCCGTTGCCATCCATGACCACTGCCACATGGCGGGGCAACAACTGCGGATCCAGGTCGGCAGGCAACTGCAGAAGATGGACAGGAGAAAGGGTCATGCGGCTCAGTCTTTGGGAAGGGTTTTCTCGGGTTTGCGAAAGCGTTTGGCCAGATCGAGCAGGGATCCCCACCAGCGCAGCAGTCCATTGCGCAACCACGGGTGGGCCCACAATCCCTGCAGCGGGGCATCTCGTTTTTTAGCATCGCGGGGATTGCGCAACCGCTGCACCAGCAGTTTGTGTAGCTCGGCACTGGTCAGGGGTCGCTCCAGGCGTCCGCCTTCTGCCAGCGAAATGGATCCCGTTTCTTCTGAGACCACAATACACAAGCAGTTGGCTTGTTCGGTGATCCCCATGGCGGCGCGGTGTCGTGTGCCCAGTTGTCGGGAGGCGGCCCGCTCCGAAACCGGCAGGATCACCCCCGCTGCGCGAATGCGATCCCGGTGGATGACAACGGCCCCATCATGGAGCAAAGTTGAAGTCTGGAAAATCGTCTGCAGGATCTCCCGCGACACCCGCGCCTGGAGAGAGACCCCTTTGTCGGTAAACACCCGCGAGTCAATGGGCTGATCTGGCTCGATTACAATCAGCGCCCCTGTCCGGTTTTGGGAAAGCTCTCGCACCGCCTGCACCAATTCTTCCACCAAATCCTCCTCAGGGTCGTCCTCGTCATTGCCTGCGTTGCCCGGCCACTCAACGCGGATGGCCCTCGCCAGTTGCTCCAGCAGCCGCCGAAACTCCGGCTGAAAGAGCACGCCCATGGCTACAGCTGCGGCCAGGAGCAGGCGATCCAAAATCAGGTGCACCAGCGGCAAGGAGGCTGTGGCCAGGTAGAGCACCAGGAGCACCATAAATCCCCGCACCAGCACCCCGGCCCGGCTCTCGCGGGTGTAGTAGAGGGCCAAAGCCAATAGCAAGACAGCCAGAGCCCAGTCCAAGAGGCTGAGAAAGGTAAATTGCTGTAGCCAAGCCCATAAGGCTGCCAGCATGCCAAAAAACCCCGTTCACGCTCCCCTCATTGCAGACCTTCTGCCTGTGCCGCTCTCAGAACCCTTGTTGACTGCGGCCCCCAGACCAGCCTACCACCCACCTCCTATCTGTTTTCCAGTCTCGCCCGCCCAAGACCGATGTGAGTTGCCCTTGCGGGACAAGCGGTACCCCCTTCCTCAACTGAGACGGCTGTGGTCAACCAACCTCCGCCTCACCGCCGCAGCCGCTCCGGTAAAACATCTTGACGAATTAGGTCGGCATAAGTTTCTCGCCGCAGGATCAGCTGGGCCTCTCCCTCATTGACCAGCACCGCGGCTGGTCGAGGAAAGCGATTGTAATTGGAAGCCATGCTGTAGTTATAGGCCCCCGTTGCCAAAACCACCAGCACTTCCCCTGCCATTGGGGCCGGCAGAAGCACATCCTTCAACAGCACATCTCCCGACTCGCAGTGTTTGCCGGCAATTGTGACCCGCTGCGTGGCCTCGGCCTCAGGGCGGTTGGCCAGAAGGGCGGTGTAGCGGGCTCCGTAGGTGATGGGGCGGGGGTTGTCGGACATGCCGCCGTCGATGGTGATGTAGAGACGTCCTTCGGGCAGGCCATCGCCCGGCGGGATCCGCTTTTGCCCCCCCAGGGTATAGGCGGTAACAGCAGCCGGCCCAATCACGGATCGTCCAGGCTCGCAGAGCACCTTGGGCAGCGAGATCCCGGCTTCTGCAAAAGCCTGTTGCACCGCTGTCGCCACTGTTTCCACCCACTCCGGAATGGAGGGGGGATCGTCGGATTCGACATAGCGGATCCCCAGGCCCCCACCCACATTCAGCTCTTGCAGAGGCAGCCCTCGCTCCAGCCCTTGCCGCCAGATCTGAGCCAGCACCCCTGCCAGATCCCGGTGTCCTTGCAGATCAAAAATCTGGGATCCGATGTGGGCGTGCAGCCCGACGCACTCCAACTGGGGATGGGCAGCTATCCGATCCATCGCTTCCGGCAGTTGCCATCGCCCGATGCCGAATTTGCTATCGGTTTGGCCGGTGCGGATGTACTCGTGGGTGTGGACATCGATACCGGGGTTAACCCGCAGCAACAGGCGGGCTGGTCGTTCAGAGGTGGCCAGGGCAGCCACCTGCTGCAGCTCGTAGAGGCTATCCACCACCAAAGTACAGCCCGTTTCCAGAGCCAGGTTCAGCTCCTCAACAGACTTGGCGTTGCCGTGCAGGTAGAGATCTTCGCCTTTGGCTCCTGCCTGCACAGCCGTGTACAGCTCCCCGCCGGAAGCCACATCCAGTCCCAGCCCCTCCTGCAGGGCCAAAGCACAAATGGCCAAGCAATTCCAGGCTTTCGTGGCGTACAAAACCCGGAATTCCCCCGCGTAGCAGCGGGCCCAGGTGTGGCGGTAGAGCCGGCACGCCTGCCGCAGAGTCCACTCGTCCAGGATGTAGAGAGGGGATCCAAACTGGCGCACCAGCTCCACCACGTCGCAGCCGCCAATTTCTAGGTGCCCCCGGCTGTTGATGCGGCTGGTCAGGGGGCGCAAAGACTGGTTGGGAGAAACTTGTTCGACGGGGGTGGGGGTGCCAAGGGTTGAAACCATAGTGACGAGCAAAAAGACTGTCCTACACCCTATCAAGTTTTCTCTCCAGTTTGGCCGAGGAAAGGCCCTCAAGCCCGCGCTTGCCAGGGGGATGGCTGCCTGCCCGGCCCCGCTAGGGCACGTTCCTCACAAGTGGATTCGATCTTGGCTGGCACTTTCTGCTACTATAGAAGGCCAGTGTCTGGGGGTCGATGCCCGAGGGGTTAAAGGGGGCGGACTGTAAATCCGCTGGCTTACGCCTACGTTGGTTCGAATCCAACTCGGCCCACCATCGGGTTTGCCCACGTGGCTCAGTGGTAGAGCACCCCCTTGGTAAGGGGGAGGTCACGAGTTCAATCCTCGTCGTGGGCTTACAGGATGTGGGTGGCCCCTGTTGGCTGGGGCAGAGTCTCGCCTGGCTTGCAGACCTCGCCGCTGAGAGAGAAGGCCCGTGTAGCCGTGATGCGCACCGGCACCAGGGATCCCTTCAGTTGTTCCGGATCCCCTGCGAAGAACACCAAGCGATTGCCGCGGGTGCGCCCCATGGCCTGGCGGGGGTTTTTCGGGTTGGGGCCTTCCACCAGCACCTCCTGCACTTGGCCCAGGAGTCGAGCGCTGCGGGCGGCAGCCACCTCGGCCACCAGTCGGTTCAGCCGTTGCAGGCGATCGCTTTTTTCCTCTTCCGGCACTTGGTCAGGCCACTCCGCCGCAGGGGTGCCGGGACGGGGGGAGTAGGCGGCGGTATTTAACAAGTCAAAGCCGATATCCCGCACCAGTTGCAGGGTTTCTTGGAACTGGGCTTCTGTTTCGCCCGGAAAGCCGACGATGGCATCGGCGCTGATGGCCGCTTCCGGCATGTATTGGCGGATGAGCTGGATGAGTTGGCGATAGCGCTCCTGGGTGTAGCCGCGCCGCATCCGCTTGAGCACGGCGTTGCTGCCTGCCTGGAAGGGGATGTGGAAGTGCTCGCAGACTTTGGGCAGCTCGGCGCAGGTGGCGATCAGCTCCTCGGTGAAGTAGCGCGGGTGGCTGGTGGCAAAGCGGATCCGCTCGATCCCTTCCACCGAATGGACGAAGCGCAACAGGCTGGCCAGGTTGGTCTTGGGATCCAGATCCCGCCCGTAGGCGTCGATGTTCTGGCCCAGCAAGGTCACCTCGCGGTAGCCCGCCCGGGCCACGTCTTCGATCTCGGCGCGAATGGCCTGAGGTTGGCGCGACTGCTCTTGTCCCCGCACCAGCGGCACGATGCAATAGGTGCAGCGTTCGTTGCAGCCGTAGATGACGTTGATCCAAGCGGTTACCTGGCTGTCGCGGCGGGGCTTGGTGATGTCTTCTGGGATCTCGATGGGATCGGTGGCCACCACCTGGTTGCCGGCCTCCACCTGCGCCAGCAGATCCCCAAGGCGGTTCACGTACTGGGGGCCCATGACCAGATCCAACTCGGGGACGCGGCGCAACAACTTTTCTCCCTCTTGCTGGGCCACACAGCCGGCCACGATGAGCTTGATGGCCGGGTTTTTCCGTTTGCGCTGCGCCTGGATGCCCAGGTAGGAATACACCTTCTGCTCAGCATTGTCGCGGATGGTGCAGGTGTTGTAGAGAACCAAATCCGCCTGCGACTCATCTTCGGTGGCCACATACCCCAGCGACTCCAGGATCCCGGCCATGCGCTCGGTGTCGGCGCGGTTCATTTGGCAGCCGAAGGTGATGGTGTGGTAAGTGGGAGCAGCCATGGGAAGAACAGCACCAAAAGCCATCATTTTGAGCTTAGCGGATCCCTGACGGTTACGGAGTTTGCGACTGCATCGGCTAATCTGGAAAGGATCCTTACCCTGGCAAAGGTGCATGTTGCCAAAGCATCGTCCCAAGCAACTGTCGCTGGGCCCTCTGGAATCGGAAATCCTGGATATCCTTTGGGATTTGGGCAGTGCCAGCACCCGGCAAATCCACGAGCGCATCTTGGCCGATCCGGATCGAGAGCTGGCCTATGCGTCGGTAACCACCGTCTTGCAGCGCCTGAGCCAGAAGGGCTGGGTGAGCTGTGAGCGCCGCACCGATGCGCAGGGGCGAAACCTACCGATGCTGTGGCGGCCCCGTCTTTCTCGTCAGGAAGCGGCCAGCCTCAGGGCCTTCACCCACCTGCAACAATTTTTGGCCGTGGGGGATCCGGATACGGTGGCAGCCTTTGCCGACAGCCTGGATCAGGCCAGTGTGTCCCAGTTGCAGGCGATTGCCGAACGGCTGCGGGCAGCTCGTCAAGCTAGGAGGGAGACGCGATGAGCCACTTGGGCATGTTGGCACTGGGCTTAGGCCTCAGTTGGCTGTGGCGGGCGCAAGTGCGTCTGGATAAAGGTGGCGGGTGGGGCCGACGTTGGCAGCGAGCTTGGCTCCATTTCTTGCTGCCGCCGCTGCTTTTGCTGACAACTGCTTTGGCCTTGGCCTGGATGGGGCCATGGGGACAAATGGCCGGGTCGGGGGGCTGGTTCTGCTACGGCTGTGCCCTGCTGCTGCTGGCTGTGGCCGGCGGCGTGGCCTTGCGCTGGATGTGGGAATACTGGTGCTCCTATCGACGCGCCCACCTACAGGCTCTGGCCCAAGTGGATTTGCATGGCTCTCCAGCCTATGTGCTGGACTTGGAGATCCCTTTTGCCGCCCAAGTGGGGGTGTGGAATTCGCGGCTGGTGGTCAGCCGCGGCCTGCTGGAGCAATTGGATGAGGAGCACTTGCGGGCTGTGATCGCCCACGAAGAGGCCCACCGCCACTACCGCGACACCCTCTGGATGTTTGGGGTGGGCTGGCTGCGACGCCTCACCGGCTGGCTGCCCAACACCGAGATCCTCTGGCAGGAATTGCTCACCCTGCGGGAGCTGCGGGCGGATCGCTGGGCGGCCCAACGGGTGGATCCCTTGCTGTTGGGAGAAGCCTTGCTGCAGGTGGTGGGCTATGGGGTGGGGGATCAACTGGCATCAGCTTGGGTTGGCTTTGCAATGGCCGTGAGTTCAGACCCAGGACAACGGCTGCAAGAGCGCATCGATGCTCTGCTGCAGCAGGCAGAGTTAGAGCCTGTCGATCCCTTACCCAGTGCTCCAGTTCAGGGTTGGGCTTGGTTAGGGTTGGCCCTGTTGCCTTTGCTGGCGATTCCGTTCCATAGCTGATTGCGGTAGCGGGACGGAGTCCCAGAATCTGGCAGAATGCGCTACTCTAGGTCAGGCTTTCTGACTTCTACCGACTTACGGCAGTGCAGACCAACTTTTCCCTTTCTGAGGCGACTGGGTCGGCCTGTGATCCCCTGACGCGGGCGCAGATCCTCATTGAGGCTCTGCCCTACATCCAGCAGTACCAGGGCCGCGTCATTGTCATCAAATATGGCGGCGCCGCCATGGTGCATCAGGAACGGCGGGCCGAGGTGTTACGGGACATCGTCTTTCTGGCCTGCGTTGGCATCCGTCCGGTGCTGGTGCATGGAGGAGGCCCGGAGATTAACAGTTGGCTGCAAAAGCTGGACATTCCCTTCAAGTTTGTGGACGGCCTGCGGGTGACCGATGCCGCCACCATGGAGGTGGTGGAGATGGTGCTGGTGGGCAAGGTCAACAAGCAGATTGTACAGCTCATCAGCTTAGCGGGCGGCTCGGCGGTGGGGCTGTGCGGTCGGGATGGCAATTTGATCAAGGCGCGCTCCCAGGGCCGGGCGGAAATCGGCTTTGTGGGAGAAGTCAGCACCATCAACCCCCAGTTGGTGCAAACTCTGTTGGAGGGCGGCCAGATCCCGGTGATCTCCAGCGTGGCCGCCGACGAGACGGGCCAAGCCTACAACATCAATGCCGATACGGTAGCCGGGGAGCTGGCGGCCTCTCTAGGGGCAGAAAAGCTGATCCTTCTCACCGACACCCCCGGCATTCTCAGGGATCCCCAAGATTCTGGATCCCTGATTACGCTTCTGGATATCGAGATGGCCCGCCAGTTAATCCAGAGCGGCGTGGTCAGAGGCGGCATGATCCCCAAGGTGCAGTGCTGCATTCGCGCCTTGGCTCAAGGGGTGCGGGCCGCCCACATCCTAGACGGGGGATCCCCGCATTCCCTGCTCTTGGAACTGCTAACCGATGCCGGCGTGGGCACTAAGCTTGTCCCTTCCCAATTTTCCGCCCAGTTGGAGGGACTGAACAGCGGGCCTGCTAGGCTTCCTTAACGTTTTTGGGTGTCAGTCAGTGAGCCTTGCCACCTCTCCCCCCGCTGCCGATTTAAGTAGGGATCCCCAACCCCGGCGAGAAAGTGACTGGCGACTGCTGCGGCTGCTCTGGCCCTATGCCCGGCGGCACCTGAAGCTGTTGTTGGCCGCCTTGGCCTTTTTGCCGCCCCTGGCCCTAGCCGATGCGGTGCAGCCCTTGATCCTGCAGCGGGCCCTGGACGGCCCCATCGCCCAAGCGCTCGCCCAAGGCAACAGTGGGATCCTCGCCGGCCTCTGGCCCTACGTGGGCCTGTTGATCCTCACCCTGCTGGCCCGCTGGGTTTTTCAAGCCTTGGAAGGGTATACCAGCCAGAAGCTGGGGCAGTTGATGACCCGCGACATCCGCAATGATCTCTTTGCCCACGTGCTGGCCCTGCCGGCCCAATTTTTCGATCGCACCCCGGTGGGCAAGTTGATCACCCGCATCACCAGCGATGTAGAAGCTCTGGGGGATGTGTTTTCCACCGGCGCGGTCGGCATCGTCAGCGACCTCTTTACCCTGGCGGTAATCGCGGTGGTAATGCTCAGCCAGCGCTGGGATCTGGGCCTGCTGCTGATCCTCATTGTCCTGCCGGTTAGCGCTGTGGTCATCGAGCTGCAGCGCCGCTTTCGCGATGCCAACTTCCGCGTGCGGGAAGAGCTCTCCAAGCTCAACGCCTGGATCCAGGAAAACGTCTTGGGCATTGCTGTGGTGCAACTGTTTCGGCGGGAGCGGCTCAACAGCGAGATTTTTCAAACCATCAACCGGCGCTACATCCAAGAGGTGGATCAGACCATCCTCTACGACTCTGCCCTTTCCGCCGTTTTGGAGTGGGTTGCCTGGCTGGCGGTGGCCGCTCTCCTGTGGGTGGGGGGGCAGCAGGTGCTGGCAGCCGGAGGGGGATCCCTGCCTTTGCCCCGAGACCCCCTCACCTTCGGCAGCCTCTACGCCTTCATTCTCTTTTCCCAGCGCTTTTTCAACCCCCTGCGCCAGTTGGCGGAAAAGTTCACCGCCCTGCAGGCGGGGTTCACCGCCGTGGAACGCATCGACCACATCCTCAGCCTGCCCGTCGCCATCCAGGATCCCGTCCAGCCGCGCCACCTGCCCCCAACGGCCAAAGGGGAGGTGCAGTTCGAGCAGGTCTGGTTTGCCTACAACCCCGGCGAGTGGGTGCTCAAAGACCTCAGCTTCACCATCCGCCCCGGCGAAAAGGTCGCCCTGGTGGGGCCCACCGGCGCCGGCAAAAGCTCCATCATCCGCCTACTTTGCCGCCTTTACGAGGTAACTCGCGGCTGCATCCGCATCGACGGCGTGGACATTCGCGATCTGCCCCAGGCCGAGCTGCACCGTCACCTGGGCGTGATCCTGCAGGACGGATTCTTGTTCTCTGGAGATATCCAGCAAAACATCACCCTGGGAGAGAAGGGCGAGCTGGCAGAAGTAGAGCGGGTGGCCCGCCAACTCCACCTGCACGAGTTCATCCGCGAGCTGCCCCAGGGCTACGCCACCCCCGTGCGGGAGCGGGGCAGCAACCTCTCCAGCGGCCAAAAACAGCTCATTAGCTTTGTGCGGGCCCTGTGGCGGGATCCGAAAATCTTGGTCTTGGATGAGGCCACCGCCAGCCTGGATGTGGGCACGGAGGCCCTGATCCAATCCGCCCTGGAAACCCTGCTACGGGATCGCACCGCCCTCATCATCGCCCATCGCCTCTCCACCATCCGCAATGTGGATCGCATCTTGGTTCTGCAGCGGGGGGAACTGAAAGAACAGGGATCCCACGCCGAGCTCATGGCCCGCAACGGCCTCTACGCCAAGCTCTACCGGCTGCAAGGTCTGGGCGGCTAGCGACCGGCACCAAAGCGAGACCCAAGCGCCCGCAGGGTGGTGAAGCTGGCGTCCGCAAGGGCAACTCGAGCTTTGCAGAGCAACAGATTGCCACTGTCCAGGGCAATGTCCTTTAAGCTGGCCAAACCATCGCCGGTTTGCACCAGGGCACGGCGGCCCCAACTGGAGAAATTTTTGCTGAGGGTGTTGATTAAGCGTTCCATAGGGATTGCCCACTCCGCTCCTGAGTCTCCTACTTAGCCTACTCCCCCACCCGCAGATGTCCACAAGCCCAAAAGATATCGAGAAAATTATTACAGATTGTTAAAAGCTTGCCGTCAAAGCGGCAGGCTGGCTATGATGGCCTTCAAGTTTGGCAAGCAACTCAGAAAAGCGGTTAGCCATGAATCATCGGCCAGAAGTAGTGGAAGGCACAGAGGTCAAGCAGAAGGTAACTCTGTATCTCTCACCTGACCTGTACCGGAATCTGAAGATTCGGGCTGCCGTGGAGCAAGAGCCAATGTCAGCGGTGGCAGAGAAGGCCCTCACCTTTTATCTGCTGCACCCAGAAGTTATCGAAGGCGTACAAGGCAGCGCCTACCGCGTCCATCGGTGCCCTGAGTGCGGCCATCGGTTTGTCATCCGCAACGGAGAGGTGGTTTCGCTGCACCAGCCATCGGCTGAGGAAGCCATTCTCGAAGAGGTGGAGCCAGAATACTGGGGATCGGCTGCCGGCTCGGAAGAGCAACGGCAAGATGCGTTGGTGCCCTGCTAAAACGCTTCTAGGTGGGCTCCTTTGGCAACTGAAGCTAGACAGGAGCAAACACCAGCACAAAAGGTTTCTAAGATTCACTCAACAAGGACATCTTCCCAAGCGCGATCCAAGCCCAAGCAACCCAAACTCCGTTTTTCTCCCTTTCTGTCGCTTTCCTTAGATTTCCCCTCTGCAGTTGGTGTTTCCCATGCAAGAGCTCAGCATCCTCATTCAAGCTCAATACCCACTGCTGTACCTGCTTACCCCAGAGGAGGAACGGGCGGAAGCGGCTCTGGCAGCGATTGCCCGCACCCTGAGGCCCCAGCGACGCCTATTCATCTGGACAGTTACCCACGGCATCATCGAATACGGCAACCCCCGCAGCCTCACCCAGCACAACACCCAATCTCCCCAGCCGGCCATCCAGTGGGTGATGGAGCAAAAGGATCCCGCCATCTGCGTCTTCAAGGATCTGCACGACTTTTTGGACAACACCGAGGTCAAGCGTTGGCTGCGCGATGCCATCGCCAGCTTGAAGGGATCCCACAAAACCATCTTGCTCATGTCGCCGGTGCAGGTGATCCCCGTCGAGCTGGAGAAAGACATTTGCGTAGTCGACTTTCCCCTGCCGGACATGGCTGCCCTGGAGCGCACCCTCAACCGGCAGTTGGAGCAGCTTCCCCGCGGCGGATCCGTAAGCCCTGAGACGCGAGAAAAGCTGGTCAAAGCGGCCCTGGGCCTGACGCAGGATGAGGCGGAAAAAGTTTACCGCAAGGCGGTGGTGACGCACGGTCGCCTCAGCGAGGCGGAGGTCGATATCGTTCTCTCTGAGAAAAAGCAACTGATCCGCCGCAACGGCATCCTTGAGTTCATCGAAGAAGATGAGACGATCGACGCGGTCGGCGGTCTGGAGGAATTGAAGCGTTGGCTGCTACAGCGCTCTGAGGCCTTTACCGAGCGGGCCCGTGCCTACGGCCTGCCTCAGCCCAAGGGGCTTTTGATTCTGGGGGTGCCCGGCTGCGGCAAGTCCCTGATCGCCAAGACCACCGCCCGTCTCTGGGGTTTGCCGCTGCTGCGCCTAGATATGGGCCGCGTCTATGATGGCTCTATGGTCGGCAAGTCAGAGGCCAACCTGCGCAGCGCCCTGCGCACCGCCGAATCGCTGGCACCGGCCATCCTCTTTATCGACGAGCTGGACAAAGCCTTCGCCGGCTCGGCAGGCTCTAGCGACTCCGATGGCGGCACCTCCAGCCGCATCTTTGGCTCCTTCCTCACCTGGATGCAGGAGAAGCGTTCGCCGGTGTTTGTCATGGCCACGGCCAACCGCGTAGAGCGCCTGCCGGGCGAGTTCCTGCGCAAGGGCCGTTTTGACGAGATTTTCTTCGTGGATCTGCCCAACATCAACGAGCGCATGGAGATCTTCCGGATCCACCTGAAGAAGCGGCGGCGCGACATCAGCCGCTTTGATCTGCGTCAGCTAGCAGCGGCCTGCGAGGGCTTCTCCGGCGCGGAGATCGAACAAGTTTTGATTGCTGCCATGTACGAAGCGTTTGCCCAGAACCGCGAATTTACGCAACTGGACATTTTGGCAGCAACGAAAGCAACTCAACCGCTATCTCGCACCATGACGGAGCAAGTGGTAGCGTTGAGGGAATGGGCCCAGCAGCGGGCTCGGCCTGCAGCAGCCTCTGTAGCCGAGTACCAGCGGCTGGAGTTCTAGGAGGAGTGAGAAGCCAGAGTTGCCTTGGCAGAGGCAAAAATGGCAAAACCCCCACTTTGAACGTTGCCCATTGTTTGTGTTGATGTTCCAAACCCTAAACACAGGAGAGAAACACCATGTCTCATTTTAGCACCTTGCGCACCAAGATCACCGATGGCCAGATTCTGGTTAACTCCCTGCGCGATCTCGGCTACACCGTCAAGATGAACGCCGATGTGCGTGGCTACAACGGCCAGCGTGTTCGTGCCGACATCGTGGCCCAATTGGAAGGCGACTACGATCTGGGCTGGTCCAAGAACCCCGACGGTTCCTACGACCTGATCGCCGATCTGTGGGGCGTGGCCAAGAAGCACAACCAAACCGAGTTGATCAACTCCATCAACCAGAAGTACGCCGTCAACAAGACCTTGGCCGAGGTGAAGCGTCCTGGCTTGAACAACGCCAACGTTAAAGTGGTGATGCACTAAGCCGGATCCAGTCTCGCCATTGCTGCGGCCATCTGCGCCGAGTAGATCACAAAGAGGGGCTGAACTCAGCCCCTACTTTTTTGCTGCTTTTGGGTTGGATGAGCCGAGCAGGAACTTACACTACGCTTCGCTGAGGACGGCAATGCCGGGCAGCTCTTTGCCCTCCAGCAGCTCCAGGCTGGCGCCGCCGCCGGTGGAAATGTGGGTCATTTTGTCGGCCAGGCCGACTTTTTCCACAGCCGCCACCGAGTCGCCGCCGCCAATGATGGTGATGGCCCCGGCCTGGGTGAGGTCGGCCAGGGTGCGGGCAATGGCTTCTGTGCCCGCGGCAAAGCGGTCGAATTCAAATACGCCCATCGGCCCGTTCCAGACTACGGTTTGGCACCCCTGCAGGGCAGCCTGGAAGGCTTTGACCGATTCGGGGCCGATGTCCAAGCCCATCCAGTCGTCGGGAATGGCGTGGATGGAAACCGTCTGGGCGTTGGCGTCTTTGTCAAACTTATCGGCCACCACCACATCCACCGGCAGCAGCAGCTCTACGCCCCGCGCTTTGGCCTTCTCCATCAGAGAGCGGGCCAGCTCCAGCTTGTCGGTTTCCACCAAAGACTTGCCGGTTGGGATCCCTTGGGCTTGGTAGAAGGTGAAGATCATGCCGCCGCCCAGCAGGAGCTTGTCCACTTTTTCCAGCAGCCGCTCAATGACGCCAATCTTAGTAGAGACTTTGGAGCCGCCGATGATGGCCGCCAGAGGTCGCTGGGGGTTCTCGATGGCGCCGGAGAGAAACTGCAGCTCCTTTTCCACCAGGTAGCCGGCCACGGCAGGCTGGAGGTAGGCGGTGACGCCGGCGGTGGAGGCGTGGGCGCGGTGGGCGCTGCCAAAGGCATCGTTGACGAATAGATCAGCCAGGGAGGCCAGCTTGCGAGCAAACTCCGGGTCGTTGGCTTCCTCTTCCGGGTAAAAGCGAACGTTTTCCAAGAGGGCCACCTGTCCGTTTTCCAGGCGGCTGACCACGGCTTCCGCCTCAGGGCCAATGCAGTCGGGGGCAAAGGCCACCGGCTGGCCCAAGAGCTGGGAAAGACGGGTGGCCACAGGGGCGAGGCTATTGCCCTCGCGGGTGATCTGGAGGGCGCCGGTCTCTTTGTCTTTTTTGATGGGGCGGCCCAGGTGGCTGGTGAGGATGACCTTGGCCCCCGCCTGGGCCAGAGCTTGGATGGTGGGCAGCGAGGCGCGGATGCGGGTGTCGTCGGTAATGTTGCCCTGGGGATCCAGAGGGACGTTGAAATCGGCGCGCACCAGCACACGCTTGCCGGTCAGATCAAAGCCGGATGACAGCAGGGATCCCAGTGTTTGTTTGGCCATCATCGTCCCTCCCCCTGGAACCAAGAGAATCGCTTTTTTCTTCCGTATCCTACCAGGGATCGGATCCCGGCGGGAAACAAGTGCTCTCCGGGTTCTCTCCCCACCGCCGGTGGCTGGAGCGATTGTAACGGTTTGCAAATAGAATAAAAGTGTTGCTTGATCGTCATCATCATGCGTGTTGCCATTGCTGGAGGGGGGCTGGCGGGGCTGGCCTGTGCCAAGTATCTGTGTGATGCCGGGCATCAGCCGCTGCTGTTTGAGCGGCGGGATGTGCTGGGGGGGCTGGTGGCCGCCTGGAAGGATGCCGACGGGGACTGGATTGAGACGGGTTTGCACAACTTTTTCGGCGCCTACCCCAACACCTTGCAACTGTTCCGGGAGCTGGGTATCTCCGATCGCCTGCAGTGGAAGGAACACAGTTTGATCTTCAACCAGCCGGACAAGCCGGGCACCTACTCCCGCTTTGACCTGCCGGACATTCCCGCTCCCTTCAACGCCATTGTCGGCATCCTGCGCAACAACGACATGCTCACCTGGAGCGAAAAGGTGAAATTTGCCCTGGGCCTAGTGCCGGCCATGGTGCGGGGCCAGCGCTACGTGGAGCAGATGGATCGCTACAGCCTCTTAGAATGGCTGCGCCGGCAGGGCATCGATGAGCGGGTCAACACGGATATTTTTATCGCCGTCTCCAAGGCGTTGGCGTTCATCAACCCGGACGAGATCTCGGCCATGGTGCCCCTGACGGCCCTGAACCGCTTTTTGCGCCAAAAGGACGGCTCGAAGATCGCCTACCTGGATGGCGCCCCGCCGGAGCGGCTTTGCCAGCCGATGGCGGACTCCATCATAGCCCGCGGCGGCCAGGTGCATTTGAATGCGGTGCTGCAGGCCATCGACCTCAACCCCGACGGCAGTGTAGCGGGCTTTCGCTTTCTCACCCCTGCCGGGCCGCTTCAGGTCACCGCCGACGCCTACGTCTCAGCCCTTTCGGTGGATGCACTCAAAGAGCTGCTGCCGGCCCGGTGGTGGGAACTGCCCTATTTTCAGCAACTGCGCGAGCTGGAAGGGGTGCCGGTGATCAGCCTGCAGATTTGGTTTGACCGCAAGCTCACCCACATCGACCACTCGCTGTTTTCCCGCTCGCCGCTCTTGAGCGTGTATGCCGACATGAGCAATACCTGCCGCGGCTATGCGGATCCACAGCGCTCGATGCTGGAGCTGGTGCTGGCCCCGGCTGCCGAGTGGATCGACCGCAGCGACGAGGAGATCTTCGCCGCCACGCTGGAGGAGCTCCAAAAACTCTTTCCCCAGCACCTCACCGGCCCCAACCCGGCGCGGGTGCGCAAATGGGTGGTGGTGAAAACGCCGCGCTCGGTCTATAAGGCCACACCGGGCCGGCAGCAATACCGTCCCACTCAGGTCACCCCCATCCCCAACTTTTTCTTGGCGGGCAGCTACACCCTGCAACCCTTCCTGGGCAGCATGGAGGGGGCCATCCTCTCCGGCAAGTGGGCAGCCGAGGCCATCAGCAAGGGGAGCCCATCCCCGGCGGCTGCGCTCTCAAGGTTGGCAACCGCAGGGGTTTGATCGCCTCATTTGGAGCAACCTGACTGTCGGGGCTATCCAGCCTGTCCGCTTTCCCGTAGTGTTGAGATGTGCCCTCGCTGTCCCCATCTGGCCCCGCGCCCCTGGAGATGAGCCCGATGAGTCCGCTGGAGCAATCTTTTGCCCTCTGCCGCCAGATCACGGCCAAGCACGCCAAGACGTTTTATTTGGGATCCCTGCTCTTGCCTCGACCCAAGCGGCGGGCCATCTGGGCCATCTATGCTTGGCTGCGGCAGACCGATGAGTTGCTGGATGGGCTGGAGGCCAGCCAGACGGCGGTGGAAGTCACCCGCAGCAAGCTGGAGCAGTGGGGATCCCATCTGGAGTCCTTGTTCCAGGGGGGGGAGCCGCAAGCCCCCACCGACCTGGCCTTGATCCACACCATCCACACCTACCGCCTCTCGATTGAGCCCTTCCGCGAGATGTTACGGGGGCAAAGCATGGATCTGGACACCCGGCGCTACGCCACCTGGGAAGACCTGCGGGTTTACTGCTACCGGGTGGCCGGGGTGGTGGGGCTGATGTGCTCGGAGATCATGGGGTTTGTGCCGGGTCGGGATGGCCGCGAGGAGGCGGTGGCCCTGGGGATCGCCATGCAACTGACCAACATCTTGCGCGATGTGGGGGAAGATGCCCGCCGCGGGCGGATCTATTTGCCTCTGGAGGACTTGCGCCGCTTCAACTACTCAGAGCGGGATTTGTTTAACTATGTCATCGACGAGCGCTGGATGGCCCTGATGGACTACGAGATCCGGCGAGCTCGAGAGCTCTATGCCCAAGCGGAACGAGGGATCCCTACCCTGCAGCCGGACTCCCGCTGGCCGGTGGCCGCTTCTTTGATGCTCTACCGGCAGATCCTCAACGCCATCGAGCGCAACCACTACCAGGTGTTTCGCACTCGGGCCTATGTGTCCACCCTGAGCAAGGCGCTGGCGCTGCCGGTGGCCTGGTGGCGCTCCAACTACTACGGCTATTAGTAGTGACAGCAAGCCGTTTCCCACTGCGGATCCCAGTGGGCAAGCCCCAAACCCGTAAAGAGCGAGGAAAACCTATGGTGATGCCCTATCGGCAAATCTGGGAAGACAGTTTAACCATCTTCTGGCGCGACTGGCTGGATCTGCGCGGGCGGGTCTGGCAGGTGGTGGCTTCGGGGCTGGTGGCCCCCCTCATCTACATCGTTGCTTTTGGGGTGGGGCTGGGCGGATCCCTGCGGGCCGAGGCCCTGGCTGACGTAGGCGGATCGACGGCGGCAGGTTCCTATTTACGCTTTATTTTGCCGGGGATGGTGGCTCTTTCGGCCATGACGATTAGCTTTGCCGGCACTACTTTCTCCATTTGTGGATCGCGGCTGTTTACCAAGAGCTTTGAGGAGCTGCTGCTCTTGCCGGTGCATCCGCTGGCGCTGCATTTGGGTAAGGTGTTGGCGGGCATTGCCCGCGGCCTGCTCACGGCCTTGGGAGTGTTGGCGGTGGGGGTGCTGGGGACAGGAGCCTGGGGCCTTCTTCATCCCCTGGCGCTGTTGGTGCTGCTTTTGGATTGCGCTGTCTTTGCCGGCATCGGGGTAATCGCCGGCTTAAAGGTGCCCAGCTTGGAGAGTGTGGGCGTGCTCACCAACTTTTTGATTACGCCCATGTCCTTTCTGGGGGCCACTTTTTTTGATCCCAGCCAGTTGCCAGGCTACCTACAGGTGCTGGTCTATTGCCTGCCCCTTTCCTACGCCAGCATCGGCATGCGGGCAGCCGCCTACCAGCCCCCTGCCCAGTTCCCCTGGTACACAGTGGCGGTGCTGGCGGGGTTGGCAACCCTTCTGGCCCTGGTGGGTGCCTACCTGTTTTCCCACCAGCAGGATTAGTTGCCCTTGCCAAACACCTCTGGGTAGCGGGCCAGTTGCTCCTGCAGGTCTTGGTCGTAGCGCAGGGCAATTACCCGGTAGCCTTGTCCCAAAAGCTGGGAGCGCACTTGGCGATCCTGGGCAGCCTGGTCGGGCTCGTCATGCACTGCGCCATCGCAGAAAACACAGACGTTGGGCTCGTAGAAGAAGTCGACCACGCAGCGGGGATCAGGGATGGCCTTCTGGGCGTCGTCGGGAAGGCGGTAGCCTTCTTCGGCCAGCAACTCCAGAAAGCGGCGCTCCAGGTGCGAGCGAGGGTCGATGAGCTGGCGCAGCCACTCCAGCTGCTCTTGGCGGGAGCGGCCCAGGGGACGTAGCTCGGTGCGGCTGTGGGCCAGCTCTCCCAGAAGATCCCGAATCTTGTATCGGTCGAGCTCCAGCGCCTCCCGTTGGTTGGCGTAGCTGAGCAGGCACTCGTAGCAGGCGGCGCGGCACTCAGGCCGCAGGTCTTGGATCCCGGCTTCTGAGAGCTGGAAGTGGCAGATCTCCAGGGCTGCTCGCGCCACCTCCGCCATGGCCTCTGGCTCCTCCACCAACCGCTGCAGGACGCCGGCTCCCCCTTCTGCCGTCTCGTAAAACAGCAGGGCCCGATGGGATCCCTGGCCAATGGACTCGGCGGCCAGCTCCGTCTCTTCTAGCTCAAAGGCCTCTTCGATCCCCCGCTTGAGGGCGTAGCGCAGGCTGGTTTCTAAAGGTTGGGGATCCCCTAAACCGGGCTGCGCCAGGCGCACCAGTAGCAGGTTGTGGGTACTGCGCACCGCCAGGCGGATGGACTGCAAGGAGGCTCGGTTGGACAAGCCCGCCCTGCTCCGCTCAAGCTGAGCTCGCGAGGGGACTTCCCCATTTTCAAAGTTGACCGAGAACCCCCGCCCTCCACTTCCCCGCCAGCCGTGGTTGATGCGCAGCAGGGTGGCCGCCGGGGCATAGCGCAACTGCAGCAGGGGGGTTTGTCCGCTCAGCACATCAGCTTCTTGGACGCGGTAGCCAGAGCTTTCGGAAGCAAACTGGAAGAAGGTCTGCAGCTCGTAGCCTTGTCGCCGCCGCTCCTCTTCGTCAGCCGTGATGCGATCCCGTCGCCGCATGCGCACATTGGGCATTTCCAGAAGCTGGGTCAAGAGGCTATTTTGCCCATCGAACGGGGTGCCGCAGACCGGACAGCGATCTAGGTAGGGATCCGCAAAGGCCCCACAGCTAAAACAGAGCTTGTGGCTACTTTTGCGCTCCTCCAGACCGCCGGGCGGCGCCTGGAACGCCACCGCTTCCCACTGGCAGCCTTCGTGGTAGAGGAAGTTGTGGGGAGCAAACTCGCGGATGGCCAAAAAGCGGGGCCGGGCGATGAACTCCCCCTCGCCGCCGCGGGGCACCCAGGCCCGCACGGGCAAGGCCGGAAAGTTGTAGCCGGGCAGGAAGCCTTCGCTGGCCAAGTAGCGGTAGGGGTAGAAGTCGCTTTCCTCCCGCTGGGTGTCGATTTGGAGCAGCAGATTCCGCTGGCGCAGGGCTTCC
Source organism: Synechococcus sp. H55.8 (assembly GCF_047462375.1). NCBI lineage: Bacteria > Bacillati > Cyanobacteriota > Cyanophyceae > Synechococcales > Synechococcaceae > Synechococcus > Synechococcus sp. H55.8. The sequence goes on from NZ_JANSJC010000003.1 coordinate 116,241, forward strand.
CGCTGGCGGCGCTCGGCTTCCTGCTGGTCTTTCTTTTCGCGAGTCGTCTGGAGCTGGCGGTTAGCGGCTTCCAACTGCTGGGTGGCAGCCCGATAGAGTTCTCGCCAGCGGTCGAAAGCTCGGTCAAAAGCCTGGGGCGCCTCTTCGATGACCTGCTGGAGCCAGCGGCGGCTAAACCAGCCGCTCTGATCCAGAACCTCTCGATCGGCGGCCAAGAGCGCCTCCACTCGCTCCATCACCTCTTGCCGGGCCGCTTCCCCTAGCTGGATTTGGGCAGCCACCTCTTCCCGCAGGGGCAGCCCCTCGCGATCCAAATCGAGAACTCTTTCCATGGAGTTACCCAGGGGCAGGCGTACCTGGGCCAGCCAAACGGCGTGGATGTGAGCCCGCAGTAGCGCCTCGTTGGTTAAGTCCAGGCGGGGAGGGCGGACACGACCGGCCACCATCTCGGCGCGGCGGCGGAAGTAGTACTGGTCGTGGCTGTTGAAGGCGCCGCAGTAGCTGAGGATTAGCCCCGCCTGCCCCTGGCGACCTGCCCGACCGCTGCGCTGGGCGTAGTTGGCCGGAGTGGGCGGCACGTTGCGCAGATGCACCAGATCCAAATCGGCAATATCGACCCCCAGCTCCAGGGTTGGCGAGCAGACCAAGTAGGGAAGGCGGCGAGCTTGGTCTTCCCCGCGAAAGCGCTTTTCTCGCCACTCCCGCTCTCCCGCTCGAACCACCTGGGCCGTGTGCTCTCTGGCCTCCAGGGATCCCAGCCCTGCTGCCCCGCTCCGATACAGGCGCTGGAAGAAGAGATTGACGGGGCGAGGGGCGGAAGCGTAGCCCTCCTGCTGAGCGCGGCGGGAGTACAAGGGATCCGCAGGCGGCGGCGAGCCATCGCCCAGGCACCAGCGCAGACAGCCAGCGTTGAGCTGGTAGGCTTCCTGGCCATTCTCCCGCCGCAGCAGGTCGTAGCTGACTAGAAGAGAAAGCAGGGATCCCAAAAGCTGGTCGTAGGTTTCCCGGGTTAGCTCAAGGCGCTTGGCAAGAAAGCGTCCGATGGCGCTGCGGGGGCCTAGGCTGAAAGTTGTCCCGTCTTGTCCGTTGCGGCTTTGGCGGACAAAGCAGGTAGCCGTCCGCAGCTCGTCGTACTCTTCTAGGCCCCAAAACTCGTTGAGGTGTTGCTCGGCGCGTCGGCGCAAGTTTCTCTGGAACTCGGTTCTGAGCACAGGCACATCGATGGCCAGTTTGCGCCGAAACTGATCCAGCAGAGCCCGCAGCAGGCGTTCCCGCTCCTCGACGCTGGCCTGGACAAACCAGGGATTGAGGGGGGCCAGGGCCGAGCTCTGGCAAAGCTCCTTGAGGCCGCGGTATTCAATTTTCAACAAGCCCACCTGTTCTAGGTTGGGGTGGGTAACCCGCCAGCCGCGCCGCAGATCCTCGTAGAGGCGGTATTCGGTTAGCTCCGTAAAAGTCCGCCAGACCTCTTGGGCAGCCGGCGACTGGGGATCCAGCAAGGGGTTTTGGGCAATGGCGGCAAGGGTGAGGCCGGCAGCCTGCACCACCTCTGGGGCCACTTCTGCAAAGCCCAGCTCTTGCTTTTTAAGAAGGGCAGCGTAGAGCGAGGCCCGCAAGAGGGCCACGTGGACAAAGTCGTTGAAGTGGCCGGCCTGCAGGGAGGCATCCTGACGGTTGTCGGTAAAGGTAAGCAGCTTGTCCTGGGCTGCCCCCGTTTGAGCAGCATGGCGCAGCAGAGAAGTGGCCAGAATGGTGGTGGCGCTGGAGCGGCCTTCGCTAGAAAGGGAAGCCAGCTTGGCAAACTCCCGCTCCCGTCCACTGTAGTACTCGCCGCAAGCTAGGCAGAGAGAAAAGGGCTGGGGCTGCCACCACAGCTTCTGGGTTCCTGCCTGGGGCACCTCGGAAAAGGAGCCGTCCGGGCGGACCCAGACCGCTTGGGGGACGCGCCTTCTCCAATGGGGCTTGAGCCGGCCTTCAGGGGTGTACCAATCTTCCGGGATCTGTTCCTGCGACCACTCCCCCTCCAGGGGATCCAGACTCAGGTAGCCAGCTTGCTGCTCTTCGCTTTCCTCCACCTCTTCCCCGAGGGGATAGGGCACAAAGCGATCCCCGGACTTGAGGACATGGTAGTAGTCCTGCCCGCACTGGCGGCAGAACTTGACAGGGAAAAAGAGCTTGCCCTCACCGGCCTGCATCTGCCCCTCCAGGGAAAATTGCCGCTTTTCCCGGCTCTCCAGAGTGGCGTAGAGGGTGCGGCCCTGGGAGATAAATTGGTGCAACTTGAAGGCCACCCCCCTGTTGCCGTCCTTGAGGTTGCTGGCGTGGGCGAGGAACTGGCGCAGAGACTCAGCGCAGAACTGGGGATCCCTGTCAACCTGCTTGGCCAGTTGGGCGGCGACCTCAGAAAGCTCCCTGGGCAGGCGGCGCCTGAAGCCGCCATCGGGCGTGGGCTCCAGGCCCAGTTCGTACTCCAGCCAGCGCGTCAGGGGGTGGCGGCGCAGGGTGGCCAGGTCGGCGGGAGGGGGAGAGTCGAGGGCGCTTTTTAGCTCCGCTGCACTAGGAGAGTCACCCTCACTAAAGGGATCCAGGGTTTCCTCGATAACGTGCTCCGCTCTGAAGGGATAGCCAAAGAAGCGGCTGGCAAAGTCGGCCACAATCTGGCGGCGCTCCTGGGCGGTGGCTTCTGGCCGGGAGATCATGGTGGCGCTGGTGCCGATGTGGACAAGGTTTTGGGCGGCGCAGCGCTCCTTGAGGCGTCGCACCAGCATGGCCACATCCGCCCCCTGTCGACCGCGGTAGGTGTGTAGCTCGTCAAAGACCAAAAAGCGCAGTCCACCAGGACTTAAGAAGCGCTGATCCTCAGGGCGAACCAACAGCAGCTCCGCCATCATGTAGTTGGTAAGCAGAATCTGGGGCGGCTTCCGCCGCAGCTCTTCCCGATCGCTTTCGGCAGTTTCCCCGGTGTATTTGGCAAAGCGCAGGGGGAAAGGGCGACCATAGCGGCGCTCGTAGCGTTCGCGCAGGTCTTGCAAGGACTGGTATTGGGAGTTCACCAGGGCATTCATGGGATAGACCACCAGGGCCGTCACCTGGTGCTCGGATCCCTTCTGGCGGATCCAGTTGTCGAGGATGGGCAGGAAGTAGCAGAGGCTCTTGCCGGAGCCGGTGCCACTGGTTACCACGAAACTTTCTCCGGCTAGGGCCTTGGTGATGGCCTCCTCCTGGTGGCGGTAGAGGCGAAAGGGCCTGCCATCCTCAAAGCGGAAGATGTGGGCTGTTTCTTGGGCAATCCGTCCGGCTGCAGCCAACTCGTTAACGGTTGAGCCGTCCTTGTAAGAGGGGCTGAGCTGGACAAGCGGCTCTGGCCAGAGGTGGATCCCTTCTTCTAGCGCTTGGTCTACAAAGGCTTGCGCCCGTGGGTCGGCAACCAGAAAAAACGAGCGGACAAAATCGCGATAGTCGGCCAGGACAGCGGCGTGGAGATCAAAGATCGTGGACATCAAAGCTACTCCACAGGGCCCTCCTAGCCAACCTAAACCCAGTCTGGAAGTGCAGCAAGTATTTTCCTCACCTCCACTCCCTCTGGGGGAGAGACTTCTGCTGGAGTCAAGTCGCCATCAAGATGAGAGCTTGATCCAGAGCGCAATCTAGAGATAGTCATTGGCACACAAGTGTTGCTCGTGCAAATCTCCCTCCCATTTCAACTTGCTTGCCGCGTAAGTTGCGGATCCCAGCCTGCTTGTGGAGTTGAGCTAGGGTGCGCAGCGCTTTGTGAATCACCTCGCGCTTGGTCTTGAGGCCGGTTACCTGGCGGGCCCACTCGATGAGTTCATCGTCCAGAGCGACTTGGTGCGTATGGGGATCCGCTTGTGTATAAGAACGCAGTCTTATGCGGATCCTGTGCCTAGATTTAGCGGTGCGCCAGCCGCTCCCATGCCTCCAGCACCAAGCGGCGGGTGCGGTATTCGCCAAATTGCCGCATTTCTTTTTCCTTGAGCACGCGGAAGGTCTCGCCGGGGAAGGTGCTGGCAGCCACACGTCTGGCATACCCCGCCGGATCGAGAGGATCTTCCACCTCTTCCCAGGGATCGAGGATGTTTTCTAGCTCACGCTCGGTCAGGTCGGCAGGGTCGAGAATGTAGCGCAGTTGCTTGCGGGTGAGGCCGTAGAGCCGGGCGTAGTAGGCGTCCAGCTCAGCGCGGAGCACAGCGCGGCGGTCTTCATCCCAGCGGAAAGGTGGGCAGGGGATACCCTCTCCCCAAGCTTTGGGAGAGGGGGTTGGGGGGTGAGGGCCAACCACCGCTCGCAGCGCCTCAAAGCACTCCGTCTCGCCAAGGCAAACGGCTTCGTTCCAGACATCGTCCGCGAAGGGCTTCATGTCCCAGGCGGTGTAAGTCAATTCCAACACCCGCGGCACGATGAAGGCGAGGTCGGCAGGGGTGTAGGCACTCGGCGGGAGGACGGGGAATTGCTCAACATAAAAGAAGTTCATGTTGACGCCTGCCAGTTTTTGGCGAACGACCCAGTCTAATGGCAATGTTGAGAAATTTGCAATTAAACCGGCAACAAAAGGTGTAGATATCTCTGTCGGGAGAAGCACGGGCAGGCTATTGCCTACCCCCGCTTTTGGCAACAAACCAAAGATCGCAGTGCGCTCGTCAGTTGAACGCGCCACATTGCGAAACCCCAGCAACCACCCCCGCCGCCAATTGCCCAGCCGAGCTTCAACTTCTTCTGCCGGCACCCAGTACCAGGGCTGGACGACGAAGTGCGGGTCGGCGTGCTGTGCTGCGTCAGGGGTAGGTAGTTGGGTGCTAGAACGCGAATCCACTCCCTCATACGTGCCGTAGCGGTGGTCGTAGTGCCAGAGCATTTTGGCTTCGTAGAGGGGGAGGTAGAGTCCCTCTCCCCCTTGATCCCCCTCTCCCGAAGCTTCGGGAGAGGGGGTTGGGGGGTGAGGGCTACTTCTCCCAAGACTCTGGGAGAAAGGGGTTGGGGGGTGAGGGGATGGGTGCTCGTAGGAATGAGTAGCGACATAGTCGGCAATTTCTCGGAGGACTTGTTCCGTCTGGTCCAATACCTGGTCATTGGTAAAGCGCAGAACGGCAAAGCCATGTTTGCGCAGGATTTCCTCCCGCAAACGGTCGCGTTCCTGCTGAGTGGGTTCGCGGTGCACGCCCTCATCTATCTCGATGATTAGACGGGCGTCGTCACAGAAAAAGTCGGCGATGAATTGTCCAATCGGGTGTTGACGACGGAACTTCCGGCCTAACAGCCGACGGTCACGCAAAAATTCCCATAGCAAGCCTTCGGCGGTAGTCGCCTCGCGGCGTAACTGCCGTGCTCTGGCAATCAGTTCCCGGCTGGCTTCAGGCAATTTGTACTCCCCTTCTCCTGCTGGGTGGGAGAAGGAATCCGGGGATGAGGGCCATCCCCCCTCGCCCGCCACGTGGGAGAGAGGGTTAGGGGGTGAGGGCACAAACACATTCCCCACCAGCCGATACCCCTTCGCCTCCAGCTCCGTGCGGGTGCGGAAGAGGTGGGAGTCGGAAGACATGTTGAAAAGTCCTTGCTTAAACTGAACGCCCCAGGGGTTGCCCTCACCCCTGGCCCCTCTCCCCTTGTGGGAGAGGGGGGAGAGTTTTCATTCACTAGCACCGGCACGCGCTGGTAGATAGCCTTTGTCAGCTCGGCATCCTGACGGGTGCGGAAGACGGGCAGGGTGCGGGTGTTGGGATTGATACGGGCAATGTCGTCGGCGGTTAGGGTGAATACACGGCGTGGGTCGCGCAGGTGTTCGGTGCGAGTTGTAAAGAAGCTGAAGGTAGGGGTGCTCTCTGACGTGCTTCTCCTGCGGATGGTGAGCAGGCAGAACTTGTAACTGCGATGCACGCCAGAGAAGATAGCTTCGCGGTTTTCAAAATCAAACAGGCTGACCAGTTGCCCCTTTTCCACCAGGTCGGCGAAGAAGAATTGGTTGGTGGCGTCGGTGGCGATGCCGGTTGGCACGATGATGCCGGCCCGCCCGCGAGGGTTGAGCAGGGCGCGGACGCGCTCGGCAAACACAGAGTAGGTGTTGATGCGCCCACGACCGGTATGGGGATATAGCCCACTGCCACGCAGGAAGCGGCTGGTGCTTTCGGCGGCGTGCAAGGCGCGCTGATAGTCTTGCCAGAGGGTGGGGTTGGTGTCGGCGAGTGCTGCGATGAGCCGCCTGCGAGCGTCAGCGTTGGGTGCCTCAGCTATCACAGTGTCGCGGCTAGCGAAGAATTCCTGCTCCTCTAGCTGGATCATTTCCCAGGGTGGGTTGCCGAGGATAACATCGAAGCCGCCCTCACCTCCCCAGCCCCCTTCTCCGGGCGAGGGGGGAAGGTGAAACACCTCCGGGAACTCCAGTGGCCAGTGGAAGAAGCGCTGTTCGCAAGCCAGAGCTACGGCGGTGGCCAGAGCGCGGGAGTTGGCTCGATTTTCCAGCCGCTCGCTGACCGCTTTCGTGGTAATGGCCGCCGAGAAGTCCGAGGTCAAGCGCTGGAAAAAGGCCGCCGTCCAAAGGTTGCAGGCTTCTGTCAGTTTCTGGTGTTCTGGGTTTTGACAGTAGCGGGTGTAGAGCTCCTGCTTGCGGCGTACATTGGCTGGCGAGTCGTCCTGGATAGCTTCGAGCTGCTGCCGCTCCTGGCTGAGCTGGGCCACCACCTGGTCGGCCTCAAGCGGCAGAGAAAGCTGGCCTGTTTCCAAATCCCTGCGCTCGGCGCGATTTCGCCCCTTCAGAGAGCGGGCAGCCTCCCTGGAGTCGGCACTTACCGGCTCGAAAGCAGCATCAGGAAGGCCCTTTTCCAGAACCTTTAGATCCAGCACCCCCACCAGCGAGTCGCCACACTTGATGCGGTGATCGAGGAAGGTAAGCGGTTTGCCGGCGCAATGGGCCTCCAGCCAGAGGGCCACGCGGCAGAGTTCCACCGCCAAGGGGTTTTTGTCCACGCCGTAGAGGCAGTGGGCCACCACGTCGCGGATGGCCTCGCGCACAGTCTCGGGGGCGGGCTCCTCTTCGCCGGTGCGAACCTTGGCCAGCTCCTTGCCCAGATGTCGGGCAGCCGCCAAGAGAAAATGCCCAGAGCCACAGGCGGGATCCAGAACCCGCAGCGATAGGATGGCCCGTTCCTTTTCCTCACGGCCGGCTGCAGACTTCAGCCGCTCCTGCAGCACTGGCTCCAGGGCCGAGCGGACAAGTTCTGCCACCAGCTCCGGCGGGGTGTAGTAGGAGCCGGTACTTTTGCGCTCGGAGCCGTAGCCTAAGTCAAAGCAGGGCACACTGCCTGAGGTGTCAATCTGGGGCCGGTAGTCGAGCAGGCTTTCGTAGACGGATCCCAGCTCCTCTACGTCCAAAGCGGCGTAGTTGACCCGGCGCGGCGGCGAGGTCGCGTTCTCTTGGTAGTAGGCCAGGTGCCAGAAGGCCTGCAGCAGATCCCGGTTGCTCAGGCTGCACCCATCCAGCTCCAAAGGGGCAAACAACTCGCCGTTGAGAGGTGCAGCCCCTAGATGCTCTGCCAGCTCCTCCTGGGAAAGCACTCGCCAGAGCACCCGCAGGCTGCACCAGAGATCCTCATGCTCCGTAAAAGCGCTGCGCCGCTCCAAAAGTCGCCGCAGCCGACTCACGCCGTAGTGATCCCGGTAGAGGGGGCTGGCGCTAATTAGCCCCCGCTCCTCCGAGACTAAGAGAAACAAAAAGCGGTAGACCAGCCGCAGCAGTTGCCGGTAGAACTCCTCCGGGGTAAGGCAGTTCGATCCTGGAGAAGCCAGCCGCTCCCGCAGGTGGGAGTTTTTGGGATGGGCAAGAAAACCCTTGGCCAGGCCCTTGAGGCACTCTTCCACCCCATCCCGCAGCCGCTCGCGGACTCGCCCCCCCTGTTCCAGAGCCTGCTGGTAGTACTTCTCCAGCCAACACTCCCGCGCCTGCTCTGCCTTTTGGGGCAAACGGCTGCGGTGCAGCAGGCGAAACAGGATGGCAAAGTCGTTAAAGCGCTGCTCCTCTAGAATCTGCTGCAGGTCAAACTCCACATAGGCCTGCCGGCGCACAAAGGTGCTGTCCCGCAATAGACGGAGGGTCAGCCCGTTGGTGACGATGCCCCAGAGGTGCTCGCTGCGGTTGAGATACTCCTGCAGCAGTGAGTGAGGGGCTAGACGCGGCCTGCCGGTGGAAGTCAGCCGCCCCAGCTCCTGGCGTACCCCCACAATGTGTACCGGCGGAGCATCCTCTGCTTCGCCGGCGCGGTGCGAAATGGCAAAGGTAGCACCGTCCAGCTCATAGGCCCGTGGGTTGTAGCGCAGCTCGTAGCCCAGAAAGCTAAGAAAGGGAATAACCCAGGCATCGCGGGTAACCGACGTGGCCGGATCCCCTTCCGGCAGACGGGCCAGCCGGCGGCGGAAAACTTCCCACTGGGTGCGGGCCTCGGCAAAGACGCTGGCAATTTCTTCCGTCAGGCTGCGCTTGTCTTCTAGCCCAAAGTCTTTCGGCTTCTGGCCTGGCAGCTCGCCAGCCAAAAGCTGCTCCAGAATGTCCGGCCCCAAGAGGCCCCCTTCAAGGCGTACAGCAGGAAATTGGCTCATCTGGACAGCAGAGGTTGTAGGACAAGAATTCCCAGCAGATCGGGGGGAAACTGCGGCTTAACCTCCAGCCCGCGCACGCGCTGGGAGATGGCCTGTCGGATGCGCTTGTGGGCCTCAGCCAGCTCGCCAGCTCGCTGGAAAATGGCCTCCCGGATCCCTTGCTGAAGGGGGTGTTCTAGACCCCAGTTTTCTGCAGTCGGCGGCCAGGGGCTGAGGCTGTCTAGCACCTGCTGCACCAACTCCTGCTTTTCTACAAGCGGCAGGTTGGCATCTGGCTTGGCTGCGGCCAAAAGCTGGAGCGCTGCCCTACTTTCCAGCCAGCGGGCTTCGCCCCTTTCTAGGCCAACCCCTCCCAGCACCAGCACCTCCTCCGCTAGCAGAGGCTGAGCCAGCGGCTGCTCCACTAGGTAGCGCACCCGCAGCAACAAGAGGGTGGTGAGCGCAGCCACAGCCCGTGTCCGAATGACCCCGCAGCGGGAGACGACGGCCTCTTCAGGCTTATCTAAGGCCTTCTCTAACAAAAAGTGGGCCAGGGCAGCGATGAGGCGGTGGTTGCGGCCAACGTATTCCGCTCCTTCCGGCGTGGGGGAGATGAAGCTAATCCGCCACTGTCCACCCTTGGGCTGGGGCAGGACTGAACGAATGGCCTCCGGCAGGGTTGCCGTGCCCTCCTGGCTGAGGTTGACCCGGAAGACTCCAGACTGCCGGTCAGGGATCACAGCCAGGCCTAGGCGCTGGGCAGCAGTTAGAAAAAATTGCTGCACGGCCTGCGGATCCCCCAGCACAGCGTCTGTGGCCTCCAGTTCCCGCTGCACTTCTTCCGGCTTGAGGGATCGCTGGGCAAAACGGGTGCGGTTGCGCCGCTCCTGCTCAGCAGAGCGATCCCACTGGGCGTGAAACTGGCTCACCTCTGCCATCCCCAGATCCAGCGCCAACTGGCGCTCCCCTGAGCCGGATCCCTGGCGCAGAAAAAGGGCCTCCAGCACCGCCTGGGTAACGCTTTCACTCGCTTCGGGCACAGGCACGTGGGTGCCAAGGGTGCGGCGGATTTCCCGCGCCTTGTCCAGCAGCACCTGCAGCACCGCACCGTCCACAGGGTTATCCCGCCCGAAAAAGCGGACGACCTTGACCCGTTCGGCCCGTTGGCCATAGCGATCCACCCGCCCCTCCCGCTGTTCCAGCCGGTTGGGGTTCCAGGGCAGGTCGTAGTGGATGACGGCTGTAAACTTTTCCTGCAGGTTGATCCCTTCCGAGAGGCAGTCGGTGGCCACCAGCACCCGTGGCTGGTCAACGGCAATTTCCGCAATCTTGGCCTCCCGTTCCTCGTCGCCCATGCGGCCGGTTACGCAGGCTACCTGAGTTGCGGATCCCAGGTGCTGCCGAAGGTGGTCGGCAAGATACCCTGCTGTGGCCACATAGCGGCACCAGAGAATGGGGTGAAAGCCCTCGGCGAGGAGCCGCTTCACCAGCTCGATGGCCCGCGCCAGCTTGGTGTCTTGGTCTACGCCGTGAAGTTGGTGGGCCAGACGGGCAAGCTCCCGCAACCGGCGGCGGTCGCTGTCGGGCAGAGTTTGCTCTGCAGCTTCAAGAGCTGGCAGCGGTAATTCGTCGTCAGTACGCTCTTGTGCCGACTCGAACACCCAGCGGCTAAAGCTCTCCTCAGCCTCTTCTTCCCGAGAGCCTGCGCTGCGATTGGCCAGCGCCGCCAGAGCCGCTGCCGGACTGGACATGACACAGCGCAAAAGAGCCAGCGCCCCCCAGTAGCGTACGCGCCGCCGCCGCTGCTCCATCTGCTGGCCGGTGCGCACCAGCTCCGAGCAGAAGGCATAGGTGCGCTCAAACAGCTCGCGGTAGCAGCGTGAAAGGTCATAGGTCTCATCTTCAGCTTCCCGGGTTGGGAAGCAGGCGGTTTCTTGCCAGGTCTCCTTGATGTCCCGCCGTGTGCGCTGGACAAAGTGACGGGCCAGCTCGATGCGCTGGTTCTCCTTGAGATCCTGAAGATCCCACTCCTCGAACTCCGGCCGCAGCAGCCCCAGCAACGACCGGAAGGCCTCTGGGATGCCGCTGTGGGGAGTAGCCGTCAGCAGGATTAGGTGGCGGTTGGGCGCTTGGGCAATAGCTCTCAAAAGAGCATGCCGCTCCTGCTGAGCTCTGCCGGAACTGGCCGCTGCCGCCCCGTGCACTTCGTCGGCAATGATCAGCTCAGGACAAAACTGCAGAAATTGAGGGCGGTTGCGCTCCGTTTTAACAAAATCAATGCTGGCCACCTGCACCGGGAAGTATTCGTAGAGATTTTGTCCCGGCGGGGTTTGCCGCTCCAGTTGCCCTACCGTCCCCGACCGGATAACTACCGGCTCGAGGTTAAACTTTTCCGCCAGCTCCCTGGCCCACTGCTCGCACAAGTAAGGCGGGCAGAGGACACAAAAGCGGCGGATCTCGCCGCGATCCAGAAGTTCTCTGGCTATCAGCAGCGCTTCAATGGTCTTGCCCACTCCCACATCATCGGCAATAAATAGCCGCACCGGATCAAGGCGCAGCGCCATGAGCAACGGCACAAACTGGTAGGTTCGTGGCCGGATGGAGATGCGGCCCAGCGAGCGGAAGGGAGTGGCGCCCTCGCGCAAGATAAGGCGCGCTGCCTGCCAGAGGAGATGGGCGGCTGCAGCATCGGCAACTTGGTCGGCGCGGGGCAGCGGGAAGAAGGCCGGCTCGATGCGCTCAAAGGGCAAGGTGCCGCCTATGAGGTTCATCAGTTGTCGGTGAAGGCAAATCGCGTCCTCTGGCGTGCCAGTAAGGGGCCGCAGCACTACCCCTTCTTCGGAATCAGCGGGGAGCACCACCCACTCGCGCTCGCGGCAGCGGACAATCGAACCAGGCTGCATCGATTGGGATCCCTATGAGCGACTCACCTTCCTTTACCGCATCTTTGCCGCTCTTTGGGGTAACTGCCGAACTTCTTCGCCTTTTTCGGGGGCGCTGACCTTAGATTTGCCTCTTACAGGCCAGGGATCCCATCCCCTTTCCCTGGCCCTCATCAATAAGTTAAGAATGGGCAAGTTTGACACTCCCACCGCCTAAAGGCAGGGGATTCTTACGCAGTTCAAAAATGAACTCGTAAAGGCGCTGTCAAGACACCTCTAGACAGAACCTTGAGGCAAAGCCCCAAGGTTCTGCTTACTTTTCTGATCGCATTCTGATCGCATAAGCAGGACGGAGTCCTTGCAGGTTGGCTGAGACGTTAGTATCTCCCGGACGCTTGCCACCGGTCGGGTTTTTCACCGTTTTAGGGGCTCGCCTGGGAACGGCACGTCTCGGTGACAACCATACCATTGATGAGCAACTAAAGTTGCTTACGGGCTTTTCCGCCCCGCACTAAAGTACGGGGCTACCAAGCTATCCCTCTGTGTGTTACGCTTAACTCGCTAGGGAGTATGTTGCGACCTTTCCGGTGCCGGTTCCAAATTCCAGGGTGGGCAGATGAGCGACGAACAGTTGGATGATTTGCAGGAGGCTATGAGCACTGCTGGTCGATCGATCAAAAAAGCGGCCCGACGTGGAGCCTATGAAACTGCCCAGACAGTAGGAGAGGAGCGACGGCGCATCCGTATTCGCACCCTGGATGGCACCGATATTCGCGGCGAGGTATTCCTAGAAGGGACGAAGTTCGAGCGACGGGTTTCCAGCCTGCTCAACGACGAGCGCACGTTTGTCCCCTTAACCGACTCGGAAATGTTCATCAACGGACACCGCGTCGCCCATGCCGACTTTATCTGCGTCAACAAAAACGCCATTTCCTACGTTCTGGAAGAATAGCCTGGCTTGAACCGTCAATCGAGTCGTTTGGGTTGTCCCCCAACCTCTGGGGTGGCTCTCTCCCGATACGATGTCAGCGGCGGTAGGATGAAACAGAGCTGGCCCCAAGCACTTCCAGCCGCTGACCCGATGAGCAGCACCCGTTATCCGTTTGAGCGTGTTCGCGACCACTTGCTCTTTCAGTCCTTGGCAGATGCTGAGTGGAAGGCATTGACGGCTGCCCTACTGCCCAGTCGCTTTTCTCCCGGCCAGGTAATCTTCCAAGAAGGGGATCCCAGCAGCGACCTGTACGTAGTTCTCAGCGGGATCGTGGAGCTGCGGCGCCAGTACATGCGCTATCCCGGCGATTACTGGCTGGCAACACTGCATGCTGGGCGCGTGTTTGGAGAACTTTCCTTGCTGACGGGGCGGCGGCGCTCCTTTACCGCAGTGAGCCTAACCGAGGTGCAAACCCTGCGCCTCTCCAGCGAAGGGCTGCTCCTATTGCCCCTGGAAGTCCAGGTGAAGCTTTACCGCGCCTGGACCCAGATCATCGGCGAGCGCCTCTTTTGGCTCGACAGCATGTTCGCAGATCTCCTGGAACAACGGGGGGCGGAAAATGTCGCCTCGGCTATGGCCCTGCTGCAGCAGCGCTATCCTGCTTGAGGAAAAAGAACCCCTGCCGGCAGGCTGGGATCCCTAGAATCAAGGTTCTGGCGCTCCTACAAAGAAGCCAAAAATCAAGCGGTGGGATCCCAAATTTTATCTTCAGAATAGCCAGGGCTTGCGGTATTATGTGCTAAGCAGCAGCTCCCGAAGCATTTCAAGCAGCGAGGTTAAGAGCAGTGGTCAGGGTAGCCATCAACGGATTCGGTCGCATCGGTCGCAACTTTTTGCGTTGTTGGCTGGGGCGCTCCCAGTCCAACTTGGATATTGTTGCCATCAACGACACCTCAGACGCTCGCACGGCTGCCCATCTGCTCAAGTACGACTCCATCCTCGGGCCGCTGCAAGGGGCGGAAGTAGAGGCCGCCGAGGGTGGCCTGCTGGTTAACGGCAAGCACATCCACGCCGTTTCCGATCGCAACCCCAGCAACCTGCCCTGGAAAGAGTGGAAAGTGGATCTTGTTATTGAGGCCACAGGTGTTTTTGTAGACTACCAGGGTGCCTCTAAACACATAGAGGCGGGAGCCAAGAAGGTGGTGATCACGGCTCCGGCCAAGGGAGGCGACATCCCTACCTTTGTGTATGGCGTCAACCAACATACCTACGATCCGGTGCGGCACAACATTGTCAGCAACGCCAGTTGCACCACCAACTGCCTTACCCCCCTCCTCAAAGTGCTGCTGGACAAGTTCGGCGTCCTGCGGGCTACGATGACCACCACCCACAGCTACACCGGCGACCAGCGGATTTTGGATGGTGGCCACCGCGATCTGCGACGGGCGCGGGCGGCGGCGCTGAGCATGGTGCCCACTACCACCGGGGCGGCCAAGGCAGTAGCGCTGGTGATCCCCGAACTGAAGGGCAAGCTGAACGGGGTGGCAGTACGGGTTCCCACGCCCAATGTGTCGCTGGTGGACTTGGTGGTGCAAACAGAGCGGCGTGTGATTGCCGAAGAGGTGAACGCGGCTCTCAAGGAAGCTTCAGAGACCACGATGAAAGGGATCATTGCCTACTCCGATATCCCCTTGGTCTCCATCGACTATCGCGGCCACGACTGCTCGGCGATTGTGGATGCGGAGATGACCAGTGTGCTGGACGGGGATCTGGTGAAGGTGATGGCCTGGTACGACAACGAGTGGGGCTACTCGCAGCGGGTGCTGGATCTGGCTGAATACATGGCTGCTCACTGGGTTGAGTAGGCTGTTGTTTCCTGTCTCAATCCCTCAGAGGTGGAGAGGGAGAATTCGGCAAAAACTTGCCAGCGCTTGCCGTCATGGCTGAGGAGGGTGAGAGCGGAGGCGAGAAAGGATCCCTGGAAAGGGCGAGTTTTGAACTGTGGCCAGGCGGTGCGAAACTGGGCCGGGCTGAGATCCCGAAAGACCACAGTCATGTGGGGGACAAAGGGACGAGCTGGGGTAGGGGCCGGCTCTGGCTTAAGCAGCAGATTCATGTGGCGCTGTGTCTTGGCCTGGAGCTGTTGCAGCTCAGGGGAGGGCTCGACGTGGATATAGATAACCCGTGGCGCGAAGGCACCGAAGCCGCGGAGCTCAACAGCAACCGGAGCCTGCTCCTTGGCAAATTCTCCCAGGGATCCCGTCAGGGCTGGCAGCTCAGCAGTGGGCCACTCGAAAGGAGGCACCAGGGTAATGTGAGGGGGCGAGCGCAGGGCTGCGCGGCTGGCAAATTGCTCGGCAAACTGTTGTTTGATGGCGGTCACTTGCTCCTGCAAGTCTGCCGGGGGTAGGAGGGCGAGAAACAGCCGCTGTTGGGGAGCGTCGTTCACCATTGCTGGACAGGTGAGGGACCTGTATTATCCAGGCTAGGACAGCCCAGCCCCAGACCTCTACCCCATTCCCTAAGGGTCAGAGGGTTTGTCGGGATGCCCGGCATCTTCTTTAGCCACTCATATTCTCATATAATTATCTAGCGATTATCTAGTGGCAGTAGGCTAGAGGGATCCTCTATGACCCAGCTTTCCGCTCCCGTTCCCACGCCGGCAACCGCATCTTCAGAACCTCAGCCGGCTCCGCTTCCGTCTTACCATTGGCATCTCTTTCTCTGCGCCGACCAGACCAAGCCCAAGTGCTGTGAAAAAGCCGTCGGATTGGAAGCCTGGGACTATTTGAGATCGCGGATCAGGGAATTGAACCTGGAAATCCAAGGCGGCAGCTCCCTGAGAGTACACCGCACCAAGGCCAACTGCCTGCGCGGGTGTGACTATGGCGTTCCCGGCCCGGTGTTGCTGGTGTATCCCGGTGGGTTTTGGTACCACTCGGCCACGCCCCCGGTGATAGAGCGGGTGCTGCAAGAGCATATCCTGGGCGGGATCCCGGTGGCCGAGTATCTGGTAGCCCAAGATACCCTCAGCGCCCCTGATCCAAAAGAGCGTGGATAGCCTGCACGTACTCTGCCGTCGCCTGTTGCAAATCAGCCTTATCACTGGAAGCAGGGGGGGGGATCACCTTGCCGATGCGCACCGTGATGGGGCAGAACAGCCGCGGCCAGCGGGATCCCTTGGGCAGCACCTTCTCGGTACCCCAGAGGGCCACGGGGAGCAGAGGTGTCTGGGTGCGCGCTGCCACCAAGGCAGCCCCCAGGTGAGGCTGGGGAATGCGGCCATCGGGGGTGCGGGTGCCGTTGAGAAAGATCCCCACCGCCCATCCCCGCGCCAGGGCTGCTTCCGTGGCTCGCAAGGCAGCGCGGTCAGAGCCGCCTCTCTTGACCGGGTAGGCCCCGTAGAGCCGGATCACCTGCTTCAGCGCTGGCACCCGAAACAGCTCTTCCTTGGCCATGAAGGCTACAGGGCGGCGCACTGCATTGGCCACCAGCGGCGGATCCAAGTGGCTGGCATGGTTGCTGACAATGATCAGGGATCCCTGGCGAGGCACGTTTTCCTGGCCATAGGTGCGGCCAAAATACAGTCCCCGAAACAGCGGATTGACCACCAGCCACTTGAGCAGCCAGTAGGCCAACCAATCCTGGCGGCGATAGCCCATCTGGACGATTTCCCAACTTAGGGGTAGCTCCCTCTTTGAGTGTAGGGGAAAGCGGGGGATCCCCAGCGACTTTGGAGATAGGTTTTCCTGAGACCTTCACTTAGGGTGGGATGCGGTGAGGGCCAGGAGTATGTCACCTCTCCAGATCAGGATCCTCGCCCAAAGCCCGCAACCTTTCCGCCAGACGCTCAGCCCGTTGGCGCTCCTGTTCGGCTCGTTGGCGCTCCAGCTCAGCCCGCTGGCGCTCCCGCTCGGCCCGCTCATCTCCCGTCAACAGCAACTGCCCTTGGGCGTCGCACCAGCGCAGCCAGCGGGCTTGTTTCCCCTCGAAAACTCCGTCCCACAGCCTCAGGCCCAGCTCCACCTGTTCCAGCCAGGTCTCGGTCATTTCCGCATAGTGGCGGCCTCGCAGCTCGAAAATGCGCAGCTCCTCTGGCCCCAGCTCGTGGTTGGGATCAAAAACCGCGTAGTAGCTGACCCGCATCTGCTCGTAGCGACTGAGCTTGCCCCCTAGCTCGTCGCCTTCGCGGTTGGAGACAATCTCAATCACCACATCCGGCGGCTTGTCAAATTGCCAGAGCAGATAGCACCGGTTCTGCTTCTCCCACCATTGTTCCGGCACCGTGACATCCAGGCTGAGAAAAACATCCGGCACGATGGGAGGTCGGTTAGGGGTGGTGTAGATGCCCACATTGGCTGCTGCCAGGAAGGTTTTGTGGGGCAGAGAGCTGTAGAGTGCCCCCGTCAGGAGACGCTGCTGCTTTTCAGAGGCAAAGTTATCCACCGGGGTATCGTCCTCAGTGACCAGATCAGCGATGTCGGGCAGCAGCAGTTCAGTATCCATGGGCGAAGGCAGTCGGGGATGTCGACATCTTAGCCGTTTCCCCTACTTTTTGCCGCAGAGGACAAGGGCGGCAAAGCTGGCCGCTCTCCAGAAGGGATCCCGCCCGGAGAATGGGGTATCACGGCAAAAGGGATCTCTTTGAGGAAGAACCTTGAACTGTGACGTTTTGGTGATTGGCTGTGGCGTGGTGGGCTGTGCCATCGCCTACGAGCTGTCTTCCGCAGGGCTATCAGTGGTTGGGATCGACGCCAAGGATCCGGCCTCAGGCGCCACGGGCGCGTCACTGGGGGTGTTGATGGGGATCTGCAGCCGCCAGCCGGATGGGGAGGTGGTGCAGTTGCGCCTGAAAAGCCTGGAGCAGTTTGATCCCTTGATTGCCCGGCTGGAAGCGGACTTGGGTCGGAATTTGCCCGTCAATCGGCACGGCATCCTCAAGCTCCTTCGGGAGGAGGAAGTGGACGCTTGGCAAGCAACCCTGGCGGCTCGGCGGCAAGCAGGTTACCGCCTGGAGCTGCTTAGCCCCGGCGAAGTGGGATCCCTGCAGCCGGGTTTGCGCAGCGACCTGGCGGGGGCCCTCTACTCGCCCCAGGATCGCCAAGTCCAACCCAAGCTCCTCACTCAGGCCCTCTTGGAAGCAGCCCAGCGCAAGGGATCCCGCTTTTTCTTCCATCAGCCGGTTCAGAAGATCCAGCGCAGCCCGGATCCCCCCTTTCGCCTGCAGGCAATTGATACGCCCGCCCTCACCTTCTCGGCGGGGCACGTCATTCTGGCGGCAGGGCTGGGCAGCTCTCCTCTGGCCAAAGAGCTGGGGTTGCAGATGCCGTTGCAGGCCGTCAAGGGCCAGGCCCTGCGGATCAAAGCCGCTGGGATCCCCCTGGGGCCGGTGGTCAGCGACGAGGATCTGCATCTGGTCCCCCTGGGCGATGGATCCCTGTGGGTGGGGGCAACCGTGGAGTTTCAGGCCCCCCATCCCCAGCCGACGCTGCTGGCGCTGCAAGATCTGCTGGCCCGCGCCATCCGGCTCTGCCCGGCTTTGGCCGAAGCGACTTTGTTGGAGCACTGGGCCGGCCACCGCCCTCGACCGGTGGGGCAGCGCGCCCCCATCCTGGGGCCGGCTCCCGGCTATGTCAATCTTTTTGTTGCCACTGGCCACTACCGCAATGGAGTGTTGCTGGCCCCGATTAGCGCCGCCGTCCTGAGAGATTTGGTGCTGAAAGGGAAAACAGCCCTCTGCGATCTAAGCGCTTTTGCCCCAAGACCTAAACAGGGCTGAGCGGGCCTATCCCCTGAGGGAGGCGGACTTATGTCAGAATAGAAGGCTGCCCGGCTCAGGCCGGGCCAGCGTGTGACCTGTCGAGTCCTGCAAAGGAGAAGAGAGCCTTGCCGAAGTTCGCCCTAAAAGCCCTGTGGCTAGAAAACGACTTGGCTATTGCTGTGGATCAGGTGGTGGCCAAAAACCGCAGCCCCCTCACCCACTACTTTTTCTGGCCTCGGGATGACGCTTGGGAGCAGCTTAAAGCTGAGCTGGAGAGCAAAACTTGGATCAGCGAGGAAGATCGCATCACTCTGCTCAACCAAGCCACCGAACTCATCAACTACTGGCAAAACGGCGGACGCAACCGCCCCATCAGCGAAGCCCAGGCCCAGTTTCCCGACATCCTGATCGGCGGCAACTCCTAAGCCTCTCGGCCACAACCTGACCCCGGATCTGTCCCACCTTGCTGAGTCTCCCAGTTTTGGGCTAGATTGGCACTCAGGAGTTTAGAGTGCTAACTTTCTGTTGGCTGAGCCGATGGATTCTTCCACTCCGCCCGGCAGCACTCGGCACAGGTAGCCCAGTCGAAATTACGAGGATCGCGGATTTTATGGCAAAACGGATTCTGTTTAGAGAAGAGGCCCGCAAGGCGCTGGAGCAGGGCATCAATCAACTGGCGGATGCGATCAAGGTTACGGTTGGCCCCAAAGGGCGCAACGTGGTCTTGGAGAAGAAGTTTGGTGCCCCCCAGATCGTCAACGATGGGGTCACGATTGCCAAAGAAATCGAGTTGGCGGATCCCTTGGAGAACACCGGTGCCCAGTTGATGCGGGAAGTGGCCTCCAAGACCAACGATGTGGCCGGGGATGGTACCACCACTGCCACCATCTTGGCCCAGAGCATGGTGCGGGAAGGGCTGAAAAACATTTCAGCGGGTGCCAACCCTGTGGCCTTGCGGCGCGGCATTGAA
Source organism: Synechococcus sp. H55.8 (assembly GCF_047462375.1). Classification (NCBI taxonomy): domain Bacteria; kingdom Bacillati; phylum Cyanobacteriota; class Cyanophyceae; order Synechococcales; family Synechococcaceae; genus Synechococcus; species Synechococcus sp. H55.8. Next base: position 135,368 of record NZ_JANSJC010000003.1, read on the forward strand.
AAGACCACCGCCTACTTAGTGGAGCAAATTGCCGCCCATGCCAAGCCTGTGGAAGGCCGCAAAACCATTGCGGAAGTAGCCACCATCTCTGCCGGCAATGACAGCGAGGTGGGGGAGATGATTGCCAAGGCCATGGATGCCGTGGGGCGAGAGGGGGTGATCACCGTCGAGGAATCCAAGTCCTTGGAGACGGAATTGGAAGTTGTAGAAGGGATGCAGTTCGACCGCGGCTACATTTCCCCCTATTTTGTTACCGACACCGAGCGGATGGTGGCCGAATACGAAAATGCCTATCTGCTCATCACCAGCAACAAGATCTCCAGCCTGCAAGATTTGCTGCCCATCCTGGAGCGGGTGGCCCGTGAAGGTCGGCCTCTTTTGGTCATCGCAGAAGATGTGGAGGGAGAAGCGCTGGCCACTCTGGTGGTCAACAAGCTGCGGGGGGTGCTCAACGCGGTGGCGGTCAAGGCTCCGGCTTTTGGGGATCGGCGCAAGGCCATGCTGGAAGACATTGCCATTCTCACCGGCGGGCAGCTCATCTCCGAGGATCTGGGCATCAAGTTGGAGAACGTCACCCTGAACATGATGGGGGTGGCCCGCAAGATCACCGTCACCAAAGATAAAACGACAATCGTCACCGATGGCAGCACCAAAGCGGCGGTGGAGAAGCGGGTGGCCCAAATTCGCAAGCAACTGGAAACCACCGATTCCGAGTACGACCGCGAGAAGCTGCAGGAGCGGATTGCCAAGTTGGCCGGTGGGGTGGCGGTGATCAAAGTGGGGGCTGCCACCGAAACAGAGCTCAAAGACCGCAAGCTGCGCATTGAGGATGCCCTGAATGCCACTCGAGCGGCGGTGGAAGAAGGGATCGTTCCCGGCGGTGGGGCGACGCTTTTGCATCTGGCCAAAGGGATCCCGGCTTTCAAGGCAACCTTGAAGTCGGAAGAGCAGGTGGGGGCAGAGATTGTCTACCGGGCTTTGCAGGCTCCGCTCTATCAGATTGCCCACAATGCCGGTCTGGAAGGGTCGGTGGTGGTGGAAAAAGTTCTGGAGAAGGAGATGCCTTTTGGCTTCGATGCCCTGACCGGAACCTATGTGGACATGTTTGCTCAGGGGATCGTGGATCCGGCCAAGGTGGTGCGCTCGGCGTTGCAAAACGCGGCTTCCATAGCCGGAATGTATCTCACGACCGAAGCGATTGTGGTGGAAAAACCTGAGCCCAAACCGGCAGCCCCGACGGCTGGCTCCGGGGGCATGGGTATGATGTAGCCCCTCAAACGTACGCTCCGGCCCTGGGAGAGGCGGCTTAGTCTTGGATGTACTCCGCGCCGGAGAGCAGGGCAGCTTCGGCCTTCTGAAACTCCCGTCCCAGGTAGGCCGCATGGCTGAGCTGAGAGACAACCCTCTCCTGCTCTTTTTCGAAGATCTGCACACACAGTTCTTTGGCCGTGCGTCCAACATACACCCGTTCAGGGGAGCGATTGACGGAGCCCCTGGCCGGGATCACTGCTCCTGTTTCCGGATCGGTGGCCAGCCCCCGCTCGTTAATTACAGTGCGGTAGTACTTGGCGCAAATCAGGTTCTGCTCCCGATCCAGGTAGATGACAAAGTAACCCGCCGGATCCAGCTCCAAGGGCCGGCGGGAGAGATGGTCGTCAAGGCTGCGCATCTGCTCGCTCAGGGGCGTGGAGGAAGGAAGCATAGAACGGCTGACCCAAGACCGCAAGAGAGAAACGTAGCCGAGGCTACGTTTGCCTGCCTTCATTGTGACAGATGAAGCTGCTTTTTGGACAACCTCGGTCCTGGCGGATGGATCCTGTCTTGGGCTAGCGGGGGGCCACTCGATAAAATCGTGTGGTCGTCACCCACTGGTCGGAAGGGATCCCTTCGACGACAATGGCGCGGGCGATGGCACTGCCCAATTGGGATCCCCGCACCCGCACATCGGCAAAGGAGCCACTCTGCTCAAAAGAGGCGATCTCCTGGAAGTTCAGCGGACGGGGAGAGGCTACGGCCAACACCTGGGCTTGGCCGAAAGGTGGAGCGATGGTCAACCGGTAGCTGGCCCCCGGCGGTGGAAAGGTACGCACTTCTCCGGCCCGCAGAAACTCGTTCCCGCCGGAAAAGCGGTTGGGCAAAATCAGATGGGTGCGGCCATCGGCTTGGATGCTGAACAGATAGACGTAGGCATCGCGGTTGGTGCTCAGGGTAATGGCAATCGGTTCTCCAGGCCGGTAGATGGGGTTCGACCCGCGCCGATCCAGCTCCAAATTGACCTGCAAGTCAGAAGGAACGGGGTTGACGATGATGGAGCGGGTGCCAATCTCCAACTGAGCAGTGTCGGCCAGTTGCAGCCTTTGCAAGGGGGGGTAAATGCCCAAGGTTTGCGGAAAAACAGCGGTGGCCGGAGCTACAGACAACCCCAGAGCCAAGGGTAGGAAAAGCAGTTTGGCGTTCATTGTTCAACACCGGATCAAGGGTTATGTTCATCCTAGGAACGGGCCCAGGTGGAGCGGCTCAGGCTTTGCGCAATCTCCAATCTCCTGCCGCGGCAGTTTCTCCTACTGCAGATGGCATCACCGAGGGGAAAAAAACGCTGCAGCGGCGAGGGCACGGCTCCCTTCTCGGCATCTGGAGGAACGTAGCTGAGAAGGGCTAAGCTGCAAATAAGGGATCCCTTCCTCGCGCCAGATTCCAAGTCAACCCCCAACCGGCTTATGGCTCACGACAGCTACCAAGAGGGCATCGCGGCGGTACAAGCGGGAGATTTCCAGTCGGCCATGCGGGCGTTTCGGCAAGCAGTTGCTGCCGACCCAACCCACACCGAAGCTCGGTACAAGCTGGCCTGGGTGCTGGGTATGAGCGGCTACCTGGATCCGGCCTTGGCAGAGCTGGAAGCCGTTTTGGCGGCAGATCCCAACCATGTGGCAGCCCATTACAATCGAGGGGCCCTCCTGTTGCAAAAGGCCCAACTGGAAGCAGATGAGGATGGCCAAATCGAGCTATCCGTTCTGCAGCAGGCGGAAGCAGCCTTTCAAGCGGTGATGCGCTTGGATCCCACCGATCAACGAGCCTTTGCTTTTCTCAATTTGGTCAGGCGGGCCATTCGCAACCACCAGCCGCCCACCCAGGTCTCTAGCGGCAGTGGCGGGTAAACCCCTGCACCAAGGCTTCAATCGGCGCAATGCTGGGATCCCCGAGTTCGGCCTCTGCTTCTTGAGAGACCTGTCGTACCACTTCTGGGGGCAACTGCAGCCTATCCACCAACTGCCGAAAGGCGTCCAGCTCTTCCAGATTCACCACGGGTTCTTCCGGGCTGCGGGCGCTGGCCGCAATCACCAGGTAGCCCAACTTGAGGATGAGACGCTTCTCGGCCTCATCGTTGACTTTGGACAGCACCTCTGCCAACGGGACTTGCTGCACCAAATACTGGCGGATCTCCTGCGCTAAGCTGGCCTGCTGGCCGGGATGCGAAGCAAAATGCCGCGAGAGTTGCTGGGCGATGAGCTCCACTTCCGCAACCTCCAGCGCGCCATCAGACCAGGCCATCGCGGTGACAGCTCGCAGCAGATTCATTTGCTTGGGGGTAATGCCGGGCGGGGATGGAGTGGGCATATATCCTCCTGGGGTGGCTCATCTGCCAGTTTAGAAGCGGATCCCAGACCATTTCGGTTAAGTTTGGTGTCTGCTCGATGGCTCTTTCCAACCCGATTCAGACACTCACTTCCTGCTTCACCCCGGCCCCTCTCCCCAAGAGAGAGGGAAGCGCTTGGGCGTCCTACCAGTCGCATGCTCTGTGTAGCCCAAGGCGCAGGGGCAACGCATCGGAGAATGAGTCTCTTGGCTCAATCAGCCGGTGAACCCGAATCTAGCCCGCGGAACTGCTCCCACTGAGCGGGGGTAAAGGTGCGCAGAGCCAAAGCATGGAGGCGGCCATCCTGTAAATAGGTTTTCAAGGCCTCATTCACCAGCCGATGCTGCTTGATCAGGGGCAGGCCCTGAAATTGCTCGGCCACTACAATGGCCTGAAAGTGGCTGCCATCGCCGACAGTGTCTTCCACCTGCACCCTTGCGCCGGGCAGGGCAGCCTGTAGCAACGCCTCGATTTCTCGTGGATCCATGCGCTGTTGTCCCCATGGTCTGTTCAAATGTGTGCCGGAGCTCAAGATCCCGTTTCGGATCTCAACCTGCTCATCCATCACCCTAGACGCTTCTGGGGTAAAACGGGATCCCTTCCTCTGCTCTGCAGGTGGGATGGCTCAGAACCAGAACCTCGGTGATGGGACCGCGTTTGTGGCCCTGGCAGTTGATGGCACGGCTGGCAACGATGGTTTGGATGGGGTAATCCCGGTACAGCTCCCGCACAAAGGGGCAATCGGAATTGGAGAGCAGCACCTGCACCCCTCGGTCGGCCAACGTCCCAAATACCTCTCGCAGGCGGATTTGTTCGGTTTCGCCAAACGCAAACCGGCTGTAGGCGGTGAAGCTGCTGCTGGCAGACAGCGGATGGTAAGGAGGATCCAGATAGACAAAATCTCCGGGTTCGGCCCGTTCCAGCACCTGCCAAAACGGCTGCACCGCGATCTCTACGCCCTGTAAAACTCGTGCCACGGCCCGCAGGTTCTCCGCGTCGCAAATGCGGGGATGACGGTAACGGCCCAGAGGGACATTAAACTCTCCCCGCGAGTTTTCCCGGTAGAGGCCGTTGAAACAGGTTTTGTTTAGGTAAATCAGCCGTGCCGCCCGTTGCACCGGATCCGCAAAACGAGTTGCGCGGATCGTGTAGTAGTGCTCCCGGCTGTGGTGGGCTTGGTGGTGGCTGAGCAGAGCAATGATCTCCTCCACCCGATCCCGCAGGCAGCAATATACATTCACCAGCTCAGGGTTGATATCCGACAACACAAAGCGCCGCGGGATCCCTTGGGCCAGATGAAAAAAGACCGCTCCACCCCCCAAAAAGGGCTCGTGATAGGTGTTCCAGTTGCGCGGGAAAAAGGGTTCGTATTGGCTGAGCAGTTGCCCTTTCCCCCCTGCCCATTTTAGGAAGGGACGCGCTCGAACGGCTGGTGCTGCCGGGGCGGGGTTTGGACTCCCGCGTTCTTCCCAACGCAAAGCCCCGCCTTTGCTCGGGCTGAGGCCGTGAACGGGCGGACAAGGGTAGGAAGGTATCTGGCCGTTCATTGGTGTTTACTTTTTTACCTTCTAAGTGCTCCGCGCTGCTAGCGCCCTCACCCCCGGCCCCTCTCCCGGAGGGGGTCAGCCCTCACCCCCGGCCCCTCTCCCGGAGGGAGAGGGGAGTTAGGGGTAGCGCTCCGCCTCGCCAGTGCGTTCGCGGCGGCGTTGCGTAGCAATAACGACGTAGAGAAACGTTTCATTGACTACAAAACCTGAGGTGTTGGGCAAATGATGCTGGGCGGGGGGTAACGGTTCTGGGAGCAGTATTCCCTCTCTGCAGTGAATGGGCTAGGACTGCATTTGGCTCATCGCCTCTAGGTCCAACACTTTGGCCACCTGTTCCGGGCTCATCAAGTTGCGCTCCAACAGGATTTGGCGGATGGGTTTGCCGGTTTCCAGGGAGAGCTTGGCTATCTCTGCCGCCTGCAAATAGCCAATGTAGGGGTTGAGGGCGGTCACCAGAGCGAGAGTTCCTTCCGCATAGCTGCGGCACCGCTCCGGGTAGGGGATGATGCCTTGAATGCAGCGCTCGGCGAAGACCCGCAGGCTGTTGTTCAAGATCTGCAGGCTGTGCAGAAGGTCGTAGGCGATGAGGGGCATCATCACGTTCAGCTCAAATTGCCCCGCCTGAGCACAGAGGGTGATGGCGGTGTCCAGCCCGATCACCTGGAAGCAGACCATGTTCAGCATCTCGGCCAGCACCGGGTTGTACTTGCCGGGCATGATGGAGGAGCCGGGCTGCACCGGCGGCAGTTGAATCTCCTTGAGGCCGGTCTTGGGGCCGGAATCCATCAGCCGCAGGTCATTGGCCAGTTTGATGCCGTCCTGGGCCAGGTTGCGCAGGGATCCCGACAGGTGCACAAAGGGGGCCATGCTCTGCATCGCTGCCATGGGATGGGGAGCCGGGGTGAGGGGCAACTGGGTGTAATCCGCCAGCCGCTGCACCACCTGTTGTCGGTACTGGGGGGGGGTGTTGAGGCCGGTGCCGACCGCGCTGCCCCCCAACCCTAAGCTGCACAGAGCCTGGCTGGCCTCCTCGATCCAGCGGCGGTGCTGGGCAAAGATGGCCGCATAGGCCCCAAAGCTGTCCCCCAGCCTTACAGGGACAGCATCCTGTAAATGGGTGCGACCGGCTTTGAGGATGCCGCGAAACTCTTGGGCCTTCTGCTCCAGTGCCGCCACCAGGTTGTCCAGTGTGACCAACAGATCCCGCCGCACCCGCGACAGGGCGGCCAGGCGGATGGCGGTGGGGATCACGTCGTTGGTGGACTGGCCGTAGTTGACGTGGTCGTTGGGGCTGACCCGCTCGTAGCGTCCCTTGGGCTCCCCCAGGATCTCCAAAGCCCGGTTGGCCAGCACCTCGTTCACATTCATGTGGTGAGAGGTGCCCGCCCCCGCCTGGTACACATCCACCACAAATTGATCCCGCAGAGATCCCTGGAGGATCTCGTCTGCTGCTTGGACAATCGCCTTGGCCACCTCTGCCGGAATGCAGCCCAGCTCGCCGTTGACTTCAGCCGCCGCCTTTTTGATCAGCACACAGGCTTCCACGTACTCTGGCAGAGGCCTGAGGCCGCTGATGGGAAAGTTCTCCAGGGCGCGGGCGGTTTGGATGCCGTAGTAAACCGATTGGGGCAGTTGTCGCTCCCCCATCGAGTCTCGTTCGCTGCGCACTTGCGGCGGAGTAGTCTCTGGAACCATGGCCGGATGATGTTTGGGGGCCGCCGCTTCAGCCGGCAGCTTTTGGGGAAGGCTCCTGCAGGGATCCCTTTTCCTGGAGGGCGGCCAACTGTTGGCCGATGCGCTCGTTGTTTTCCGCCAAAACCAGTACCATGGCCGCGCAGGCCAGATGGACTCCGGCCCGAAATTCCGCCGAAGACTTGTACTGGATCAGCGCCTCGCTATCCCCCTCCCGCGGGCTCAAGATGAGCTGAACCGACTTCTGGGCCAGGTCTTTTAGTTCCCGTTCCGTTAAACCCAGTTGCACCGCTTTTGCCCTCCCTGCTGGCCGACAAACAACCCTCGATCCCGTCCGGATCGCTGCTTTGGTTATCCTACCGCGGAACCTGACCGGATCCCAGGTGAGCGAGCCTTGACAACTCTTGACAGCTCTAGAAGGAGATAGAAAATGCCAGCTAGTATAGGTGCAGCATGCCTTGGCCGGCGGGCCGACAGCCGCTTGGAGAGTTCAAGTCTGTGGGTCGGCGCCGCCCAAAAGGCGTCTGCTTCTTTTGGCATTTGTCTTTGTCCTGCGTTCCGTTCAGAGAGGAAAACTTGTCCGTAGAGCGTCCACTTGACCGCTTTCCCCGCAAGCAGCGTGCAGAGCTGCCGGCCATCAACGAGCGCATCCGCTTCCCCAAAATCCGCCTCATCGATACCGACGGCACCCAGTTGGGGATCATGAGCCCGCGCGAAGCCCTGCGCCTGGCCGAAGAAAAAGACCTAGACCTGGTCTTGGTGAGCGACAAAGCGGATCCCCCCGTCTGCCGCATCATGGACTACGGCAAGTTCAAGTTTGAGAAGGAGAAAAAAGAGCGGGAGGCCCGCAAAAAACAACACACTGCCGAGATCAAGGAAGTGAAGTTTCGCTACAACATCGGCGAGCACGACTACCACGTGCGCCTGCGCAGCGCCCAACAGTTCTTGGGGGATGGAGACAAGGTGAAAGCCACGGTGATGTTTCGCGGTCGCGAGGCCCAGCACGCCGAGTTGGGGGAAGAACTGCTGCAGCGCTTGTTCAAAGACCTAGAAGGCGTAGCGGAAATGCAGCAGCCTCCCCAAAAGGAAGGGCGCAACATCACGATGATCCTCTCCCCGAAAAAATCCACCTGAGGAGGGATCCCGCCATGCCTCTTGCTGTTGGGGATCCCGCGCCGGAGTTCACCTTGCCCGATGCCGAGGGCAACTTGATCAGCTTGAGCCAGTTGCGGGGCCGGCGGGTGGTGCTCTATTTTTACCCGCGGGACAACACCCCCGGCTGCACCCAAGAAGCCTGTGGCTTTCGGGATGCCTACGCCGAGTATCAGGCCCAGGGGATCCACATCTTGGGGGTGAGCGCCGACGATGCCCGTTCCCACCAAAAATTTGCCCAAAAGCTGCAACTGCCTTTTCCGCTGTTGGTGGACGAGGGGGCCAAGGTGGCCACCGCCTACGGCGTCTATGGCCCGAAAAAGTTCATGGGCAAAGTCTATAACGGCATCCACCGCACCACCTTTGTCATCGATCCGGAGGGGAAGATCGAGGCCGTCATCACCAAGGTCAAAGTGGAGACCCACGCGGCGGAGCTGCTCCAGCAGTTGACCGGCTCCTAGTCTCTCCGTTGGTGGGTGCAGGGGGAGCAGCCCTGTCGGCAAAGGTGCCGAGATTAGGACAAGAAGAGAGCGGGCAGGGGATATAACGATACAAAGTGCCGGTATGGATTCCCCTGGGGCCGTGTCCCGACGCACCCGTACCACCAAGTCCATTCACGAGAGCTACCAAATTTTGGGTCTGGCTGGCCAAGGTCAGTATGGGCGCGTGTTTTGCGCCCGGCCCCGCCAAGGGGGGGAGCTGGTGGCCCTCAAGGAGCTGCCGGCGGAGCGTTTCCCCACCCCCAACCTGCTGCGGGAGCTGCGCTACTTGCTGACGTTGAACCATCCCAATATCACCCGCTGCTACGCCCTCGAACATGCCCGCGAGGGGCGGTATTTGGTGTTGGAGTACTGCGAGGGGGGCACCCTGCGGGAGCTGATCGACCAGGTGGAGCGGGGGCTGTGGCTGCCGGTCAAGCAGGTTTTGGGCTTTGTGGATCAGATCTTGGCCGGGCTGGATCATGCCCATCGCCAGGGGGTGATCCACTGCGATGTGAAGCCGGAGAACATTTTGCTCAAGCCCACACCCCAGGGCTGGCAACTGAAGCTGACGGACTTTGGCATCGCCCGCCACCCCCAACCTGCCCCCGGCGAGATCGCCGCCACCGGCTCGCCGGCCTACATGGCGCCAGAGCGGTTCTACGGCCAGTTTGGCCCCGCTTCTGACCTCTACGCGGTGGGGATCATCCTCCTGGAGCTGTTGACGGGTCAGCGGCCCTTTTCCGGCTCCCCCAGCCAGTTGATGCACGCCCACCTCAACCAGCCGTTTGTCTGCCCAGAAGGGATCCCGGCCCCGCTGCAGGAACTGCTGGAGATCACGTTGCGCAAATTGCCCTTGCGGCGGTTTCGCACGGCGGCGCAGATGCGCTCAGCTCTGGCGGTGTTTGCTCAGGAGTGGCAGGAGCCGGCCAGTTGTTGGGTTGGCCCGCACCTGTCCAGGCGATCCCCCCCCGGCCTGCAGGTCTGGGATCTGCCGGATCCGGGTTTTGTGGGCGGTGGCGGGATGGAGTCCCCGCCTGAGCAAAAGTTCTACATCTGCGAGGATCCCAGTGGCTGCCGTTCCCCGCTGCTGTTGCGAGTGACCTCCCAGAAGCTGGAGTGGCTGGAGCTGCAGACCCTTGCCTCAGGAGCGCCGCCTCTGGCCTGTTTCTCCTTGGCCGAACCGTTGCGGCAAGTGCTGCCTTTGCCGAGCTTCCCGGAGGCTTTGGCTTTTTCCAAAAGCAGCCTTTTGCACCTGAGTCCCGCGCGCATCCGTACCCTGCTGAGTTTTGCGGAGGATTGGCAGGCCACCTGGCTGGCAAAGCGGCAGGAGTTGGTCTGGGCCACCGCCCAAGAGCTGGGGGCTGTGCAGTGGCAGCCGACCGGGCCCCAGCCTTTCCCCGATTCCCATCGCTACTTTCGTTGGCCTGGCCCGCAGCCGGCTGGGACGGGATCCCTGCCCCGCTTGCTGGCCCTCTCGGATTATCTGGTTTTGCTGACCGGTGCGGGGCGGCAGTGGGTGCAGATGAGCCTTGTGCCTTATCCCACCGGCTTGCCTTTGCAGCCGGGATCCCAGCCGCTGCGCTATCGCCTACCCCTGGATCCCCAAGGGATGGCGGTCAGCCTGGGGGAACGGCTGCTCTTTGCGGCCCAGCAGGGTTGCTGCCCCTACCTCGACTCGGTACAGGTGAATCCGCTGCGGGTGCGCCGCTGGTTTTTGAGAGGGTGGCCTGTCCAGATGGTCCAAGCCCCTTGGGGTCTGCTGCTGCTGTGTCGGGAGGGAGAAGAGTTCTCGTCCCTCTGGCTGTACGGCGAAGGGGGGGATCCCTTGGCCCAGGTGGCCGTGCCCGTCGGATCTGAAGTGTTGCAGGTGGGGCAAAAGGGGCTGGTCTGGCTGCAGGTGCTGACAGCCGGGCAGTCACAGCGCTTCCAGCTTTGGCAATTGGATCTCAACCAGTTGCCTGTGGATGGCCATACTGCCGAGGTGATCCCCTTGGAGTGAACGACTCCCGACACTCATCTTCGTTGAGTAAACACAATTCACCAATACAGTGCCGGGCTTCCCGCCGATTAAGCTAAAGACAGGACAGCCAACCCGGCACAAGGAAAATTCTTAAAAAAATTCTTGAGGTCGTCTTTTAGATCGTATTTTGGCCTCGGCCTGCCCAACTCCCGACGGTAGTGAGTTTTGTATTGCGCTGATCGTGTTGATGTTGTTGTGGAGGACGTCTTGCCATGGGTCAACATCTGCCAGAACCCTCTGCCCTGGGGGAGGATCCCAGCTTGTTGGTGGAGCGGCTGCGACGCAAAGAGGGCCGTTGGCTGGATTGGGCCAAGGCCTGCCAAAGCTTGCAGCAACAGAAAATGACTCCCCAGGCCATCTTTGAGGCGACTGGGCTTGAGCCCGCCCAGCAAAATCAGATCATCGTCGCCGCCCAGGTTTACGAGGGGATGGCCAAAGCCGGCGCCAGCCCGGCGGTTCTGGAGCATTTTGCCCACCGAGGCAGCGATATCCTCTACGAGCTGCGCATCCTCTCGCCACAGGATCGGGTTCGGGTGGCGGAATTCGTCCTCAACCGCCATTTGAATGTCGATGAAGCTCATGAGATCGCCCGTGCCGTGAAAAATTACGCCCAACTGCAACGGCTTCCGGACGGGTTTACGGATCACCCCGGCGATGCGGTGGCCTATCAAGCCTGGAGAACGGCCCAGCAAACCCGCGATCTGCAGGAGCGCACTCGGGCTATCGGTCGAGCGTTTCGGTATGTCCATAGCGATACAGCCCGCCAGCAGGTGGAGCAGCTCCTATCCACGGTTGCTGCCAGCTCCCGACCCCAACGCAGCGTTTTGCCCAAGCTGTCTGTGTTTCGCCTGGAAGAAGATCTGCCGCGCCTGCTGCCGGTGGCCGGATCCCTGCCCCTGGCGACCGACATCTGGGAACAGATCCCTGCCGGCGAGCCCCAAGGGCCTTTTGGCTGGGTCACCAGCCCGGCGGAGCAGACTTGGATGGCCTTGCCCGCTTGGCCGGTGATGCAAAAGGCCGGGGATCCGGTCGTCCTACCAGTAGAAAACGGGCTGCTGGGATCCCTGTTGGGCTTGCCGGTGGCCCCTGAGGAAGAACGGGATCCGGTCTTGCTGGTGGTGGATCGCGCTGTTCGGGTTTGGGAAGGAACGGCGGGATTTTTCCTGCTGGATCGGGCTGGACTGGTGGCAGTGGAGTGGATTGAGGATTCACCCTCCTCTCCCCTGTTGGGCCAGGTGCTGCTGGCCGTGCGCCCACCGCGGGTTTTCGATGAGGAGCTGGCTCAGGATCCCTGGCAGTTGGAAGAATAGGCCATCGCAGTGGCCTAGTTGAGCAGAGCCAAGTTATCCCGATGCACAGCGGTATCGACCCCCTCGTAGCCCAGAATGTGAGGGATCTCGGCAGTTTTTTTGCCCTTGATCTGCCGCAGTTCTGCGGCGCTGTAGTTCACCAGACCCCGTGCCACCTCCTGACCGCTGGGATCGCACAGGCGCACGGCGGCCCCCGCCTCAAATTCCCCAGAAACGGCCGTGATCCCTGCCGGCAGCAGCGAACGTCCTTGCTGGCACACCGCCCGTACCGCCCCCTCATCCAAAGTCAAAGATCCCTCGGGGATGAGGCCATAGGCAATCCATCGCTTGCGGGCGCTGGCGGGCTGGGGAGCCGGATCAAAGCGGGTGCCGATGGCCTCGCCGGCCAGAATGGCCGGGATCTGCTCAGGCCGTTTGCCGTTGGTGATCACCACCGTGACGCCTGCGGCTGTAGCAATTTGAGCAGCGGTTAGCTTGGTGGCCATGCCGCCGGTGCCCCAGCCGCTTTTTCCCTGGGCTTCGGCCTTCACCTGGAGAGGGATCCCGGGCAACACCCGCTCGATGGGCTCAGCAGACGGATCCCGGTTGGGGTCAGCCGAATAGAGCTTGTCCACATCGGTGAGCAAGATGAGCCACTTGGCCTGCACCATGCTGGCCACCAACGCCGAAAGCGAGTCGTTGTCGCCGAATTTCAGCTCCTCCACTGCCACGGTGTCGTTTTCGTTGACGATGGGGATAACCCCCATCTGCAGCAGTTGGGCAAACGTGCGATTGGCGTTCACGTAGCGGCTGCGCTCCACCAGATCGCCGCGGGTGAGCAAAACTTGGGCAATCGGCTGGTTGAGAGCCGAGAAGAGGTCATCGTAAAGGCGGATCAGCCGTCCCTGCCCCACCGCAGCCACCGCCTGCTTTTCGGCAATGGCCGTCGGTCGTTGCCGCCAGCCCAGGCGAGCACAACCTACCCCCACCGCTCCGGAGGAGACCAAGATCACCGCGTACCCCTGCCTGCGCAAGTGGGTTAGTACCTCCACCAGCGGCCCCAGCACCGAAAGGCGCAACAGGCCGGTTTGCGTGTCCGTCAGGCTGGAGGTGCCGATCTTCACCACCACCGTCACGTCTGTTGTTGCCATCCCCCTCCTCAACCCATCCCTATCTCACCATAGCGGAGGGCCATCGCTTGCCCTCAGAGTCACCACAGGCGAGAATAAAAACAGTCGAGAAAGCCATCCTCAAGCTCATCTTTCTGTCTGCCTGTGAATCCTGTTCGCACCCTCGCCGCCACCAAAGCGACCTTTTTCAGCGCCTACCCTCGCCCGATCAACGCCGTCTATCGGCGGGTGGTGGAAGAGTTGCTGGTGGAGCTGCACCTGACCACCGTCAACAGTGCCTTCACCTACGACCCGTTTTTTGCTTTGGGGCTGGTCACCCTCTACGACGGGCTGATGGAAGCTTACCACCCCCCTGAACAGCGAGAGGCCATTTTCAACGCCCTCTGTAAGGCTCTCCACCTCAAGCCGGAGGTGTTGCGCAAGAATGCCTGCGATCTGCTCGAGTTGATGCGCAGCGGGGATCCACGCCAAAGACTGGATCTCCTTTGTCTCAAACCGGGGGCGGAAGATGTGGGCGGGTTGAAAGCCATTTTGGAGCGCATGACCCAGCCTCCCTATGCCTACAGCCGGGTTTTGGCGGTTGGCCTTTACACAGCCTATGAAGTTGTAGCCAAGTCCCTTTTCAAAGAACCGGAAGAGCGCACCCGTCGCTTTTTGGAGGATGTGGTGGGCAAGCTGCCCTTCTCGGCAGAGCGGGTGAAAAAAGATCTGGAGCTCTACCGCAGCAGCTTGGATCGCATGAAGCAGGCGCGGGCCATTGTCGAAGAAATGGTGAAAGCCGCCCGACGCCAGCAGGAACGTCGCCAATCGACCGCCTCTTTGCCCGAGACTTCCGTTGCCGATCCCAAAGAACCCAGCAGCTAAGCCAAGTAGCCAGCCCAGGCTTCCACCACCTCGGGGGAACCGTACCAGCGCCGCCCACCTCGACCCGAATGGTAACAGTTGGGCAGGGTTAGGTTGACAGCCCCCTGTAAGTGGGCAGCCTGGATGGGGGTAATGCCGTCGCCCCACAGCTCTCCTTGGCCGGCGGTGAGCCAATAGCTGTTGTAGGCCAGCCAAGCCAGATAATGCTCTTGCCGCCACAGGGATCCCAGCTTCAACCTCTGCCCTTGGATGGCCTTGCCCGCCACACACACGTATTTGATCTGCGGCCAAAAGGCCCCCGGATAGTGGGTGTTGACAAAGTCCAAATTGCGCCTTGTCCAGCGCTCGCGGCTGGTGTGAGGGGATCCGAGGCTGATCAAGGTCGAGACGTGCTCCCGCCCCTGCCACACCTGTCCCCCATAGGGCACGGATCCCAGGTAGATGCGGGCAATCCAGCCGCCGGCGGAGTGGGCCACCAGGTTAACCCGCTCAACCCCAAACTCGGCCTGGGTGCGCCGAATGGTGGCCTGCAGAGCCCGTAAGATGGGCGTGACGGGCCTTCCCCCCAGTGTGGGAAACCAACTGCGCACCTGCAACGGCACCACCCGCGCCGCATAGCCGCGGGCCTCCAGCGCTTGGCGCAAAGGCTCGTATTCCGCCGCGCCCGCCAGATAACCGGGCAGGATCACCAGGGGAGCCATGGGCTAGCGGGGATACCAAAACATGCCTTTGATCCCCTCGGGGTCGGGGGTAAAGCCCAGCCGTTCGTAAAAGCTGACCACCCCCTGATCGGCAAAAAGGGTGATGTTGCTGATGTCTTGGGCGCGCAGCTCGTGGATTACCTTTTCCATCAGCCGCCTGCCCAGACCCCTGCCCTGGAAATCGGGATGCACCACCACATCCCAGATGGTGGCATTGAAGGCATGGTCAGATGTCGCGCGGGCAAAGCCGATGAGGCGACGATAGCTGCCCCGCTGCAGCCACATCGACACCACCAAGAAGCTGTGCTGCAGGGCTTTTTTCACTTTGTGCATGGGGCGACGCGACCAACCCACTGCATCGCAGAGTTCCTCCAGCTCGTACAGATCCAAGTTGGGATCCAAGCTGAAGAGGATAGTCTCCCCTCGGACCACTACTGTTTCCTGGCGACGGTCGGCCTTGGCTGTTTGCGCCGGCTCTTTGGTTGTAGCAGCCCCTGTTGACCCGAACAGGCCCTTCCAAAAGCTCATGTGAATCGCTGCGGAGTGAAAGCCCACCGCTGGGTTTGGGTGAGCGTGTCCCCAGTATAGCCAGGATCGGCAGCGAAAATGGCCGATCTGCCTAGGTGCTTCCGCGCAGGTTTGGGACGAGCCTTTGTTGGAGACTGAGAATGGAAAGTCTGGGCAAACCTATGGCTCCTCCCGGCACTGGCACCCTCGTCAATGCCCTGGCCATCCTGGTGGGCAGCGGCCTCGGCTGGGGCATGGGCAGCCGCCTGCCCGAACGCATGAGCCAAACCCTCTTGCAAGCGATGGGAGCCCTGGTGTTGGTCTTGGGGATCCAAATGGCTCTGACCCTCAGCAGTGCCGCCCAAACGCTAACGGTTTTGGTGGCCCTGGTGTCAGGAGCGGTGCTGGGGGAGTGGATCGACATCGAGGCCGCCTTCGAGCGGGTTGGCCAGGCCCTGGAGAAGCAGGTAAGCCGCCGGCTGGGTCCCAGCCCCATTACCCGCGCCTTTGTTGCCACCAGCATTCTGTTTGTGGTCGGCCCCATGACGTTGCTGGGATCCATCCGGGATGGCTTAGGGGATCCCTCGCTGTTGTTGGTGAAAGCGGCGTTGGATGGGATCGCCACCCTCGCCTTCGCCGCCAGCCTGGGCTGGGGCACCCTATTTTCGGCGCTGCCGGTGCTCTTGGTGCAGGGGGGAGTGGCCTTGTTGGCGCGGCAGTTGCAGCCGCTGTTGCGCCCAGACCTGATGGCGGCCCTAGAGGCCACCGGTGGGATCCTGATCTTGAGCATTGGCCTGAACCTGCTCGGCCTGGCCCGCCTGCGGGTGGCCAACCTGCTACCGGCTCTGTTGATCGTGGAGCTGCTGGTGGGGTTTTTCCCCGTTTGGGATCTCCGTTTCTAGTTTTCCCGGTCGGCGCTATTCCTACGCAACGCTGTCGCGAACGCGCCGCTCTAACTCCCCTCTCCCTCAGGGAGAGGGGCCGGGGGTGAGGGTGACCTCAGGGAGAGGGGTTGGGGGTGAGGGCAAAGTGTCTTAATCTTGTTTGAAGCGGCTACATCACAAATGGCCTCACCGCTATACCCAGATGTCGGGCAAGGAGTTGGAGCTGGGGGATCCCAAACCCCAGAGCTGGCCGAGCTAAGCAGTGTGGCCTGCTGGATCGGCACAGCCGTGCAAGCGTTGCCGGACAGTTGCGGGCACCTACGCCGATTGCAGGCGCAGGTGCTGCACCAGAGCTTGTAATCCCAACAGATAGCTTTGCGCCCCAAAACCGCTGATTTGCCCAACCGCTACGGCGGCAATGTAGGAGTGCTGCCGGAAGGACTCGCGGCGGTGGATGTTGCTCAGGTGAACTTCCACGGTGGGCAGTCCCACGGCGGCAATGGCATCTCGGAGGGCAATGCTGGTGTGGGTGTAGGCGCCGGGGTTGATCAAAATACCGGCATGGCGCTGGCGCGCGTGGTGAATGGCATCGATGAGCACCCCTTCATGGTTGGACTGCAGAATTTCCAATCTTGCCCCCAGCCTTTCTGCCTGCTGATGCAGAGCCTGATCGAGCTGCTCCAAGGATACCGAGCCGTAAATGCCCACCTCGCGCACTCCCAGCAGGTTGAGGTTGGGGCCGTGCAACACCAGCAGGCTCAGGGTCTCGCCGCCGGTGGCAATGGCAGTCGGATTAACGACGACGATGGGATCCATTTTCTACCGGAATGGGTGCCGGTTGGGGCTGAGGATGGCCTAGCAGGGTATCGATCACCCGTTCTACCCATTCGCGGAGCTTTTCCAGGACTTTTTCTACCCAATCCATCCGACCTGCCTCTTGCGGTTTTACCAAGGTAGCCTACTCATTGGACTTCTATGATAGCGTTTCTTGCCGAGGGGTGCAGGGTTAGCCTTTTTCCCAACAGGGATCCCTCGCCTCAGCCAGACCAGTTCTTCAGCATCTGGCTGAGGGTTCTGCAGATGATCCGCAGAGTCATGGATCGCAGCAGGATCCCCATCTGCAGGTCTGTTCCTGGCAGCTCAAACCGCTCCACCTGGCCGGCCACCGTCAACGTTAGGGTGGACTCCCGTTGCAAGAACAGGGCACCGTCGGGGTTGAGCTGCCGCTTCAGGGTTTGCAGCTCTTTATCGGAGGGATCCCGCAGCACCACCAAGTCGCTGCCTTCGTAGGCCAAGCCCTCCCGCTCCAGGGTCTCTTCGTCGGCTTCTGCCAACAGCAGATCCAGGTGGGGATGGCGCAGCAGGGTTTTCACCTGGCGAAAGAGGCTGCCGTTCAGGGGCCTAAAGCTGTGGTTCAGCAGCACGCCCTCCCGACAGACGCATCCTACCCATCTGCCGGGACGGTGGGACAGAATGTGCTCCACCAGGGTGTGCGCCTCGGCCAAGGTAAGGCGGTTGAAGGTCAAAATTGGGATGCGGGCCGTCTTGGGGAACAGGTGGTCGAGGATCGCCCCTGGCACATCCACGCCCGTGCCCATCGCCGGCTTTTGGTGCATGAGCACACCCGGTGCGGCATTGATCTCGATAATGCCCAGGGATCCCTCTTTCCAGGAGCGCTCTAGGCTGGTGGCGATGACATCGATGCCCAAGCACACCAGCGAGAACTGCTGGGCAATGGTTTGGGCCAAAACCACGTTGTCGGGATGGACGGTGGCCGTGACATCGCGGCTCACCCCCCCCGCCGAAAGATTGGACACCTTGCGCAGGTAGACCGTCCGCCCCGGTTCCAGCACGCTGTCCGCCGTCAGGCCCTGCTCCGCCAGAAAGCGCTCCATCGCCTCGTCCCACTGGATCGGCCCCAGCGGAGAAGTGGGGGTATCCCAGCGGGCGGGATCCCGGTTGGCCTGCTCGATCAGTTGCCCAATGCTGCTGTGGCCATCGCCGGTTACCGAGGCCGGGCGTCGTTCTGTGGCCGCCACAAAGCGCCCGCCCACACACAACAGGCGAAAATCGCTGCCCTGCAGATGCTTTTCCAGGATCAGCCGGATCGGCTGCTCAGGGGGAATGGCTGCCACCGCTGCACTGTAGGCAAAGGCCAATTCTTCTGGGGTTTGAATGCCTGCTGTCACCCCGATCCCCTTGTGGCCGGCCACCGGCTTGAGCACCACCGGATAGCCGATTTCCTGCGCCAATGGCAAAGCCTCTGCCAAAGAAGTAACCACCTCCCCCTGGGGCACGGGGAACCCTTGCGCCGCCAGAAAGGCCTTGCAATCGTCTTTGCGGGTGGTGAAGTCAGAGTCGAGATGGCTGTCGCAGTGAAAGGTGGTGGCCACCCCTCGCACTTGGTTGCGCCCATAGCCATACTGCATGACCCCTTCATCCCACAGGTAGCAGGCAGGGATCCCGCGTTCGTGCGCAGCCCGCAAGAGGGCATAGACCGTCGGCCCGCCGTACACCGAGTCGCGAAACAGTTGCTGCAGGCGACGCATCTCCCCCTCAACGTCGAAGGGCTCCCCCTGGGCGATGGCCTCCAGCCAATCCCAGGCAAAATAGACCGCAGCACGAGTGGTACGCCCGTGCAAGGTCTGCACCGCAATGCGCACGTACTCTGGAAACGGGTGACAGCTCCACCGCTGCAAGTGCAGATCCATCTGCAGCCGGTTCACCTCCGCCACCAGCCGAGCAAACAAATGGGCATAGGAAGGATAGGATCCCTCCTGCAAGGAGGGAAAATAGGAGCAGACCTTGGACAGGTAGGCCTCAATAGGCAGCGGCTGGGGGCACTGGGTGAGGGCAAAGTCGAAGGTGAAAGCGGCTGTATCCAGGTAGGGGTTGGGGCCGAGATAATGCTTCAGGTTGAAAATGTCGAAAGCATCCGACTCGCGCGCGTTGATGCGGGGCACGCCCGCCGCCTCCTGCAAAACCATAGCCGGCCTCAAGGGAAAAAGAACACCAGCCTCAGCTCCGGGAAAACCTGACCCTCCCGGCTTAGGCCGCTTCCATTATTCCCGATCCAACCCCCCTCCCCGCAGCACAAGGGATCCCGTGCAGCCTTTCGTCATGCCGCTCCCCAACCCCCCTCTCCCAGAGGGAGAGGGGCTGGGGGTGAGGGAAGCGGCTTGGATTGACACTCCCTCCGACTGAAGTCGGGGGATTCTTACGCAGTCCACAAACGGACTCGCAAAGGCGTTGTCAAGACGCCCCTAGACAGTCACTTGAGGCAAAACCTCAAGATTCTGCTTACTTTTCGTTCCTTCTCGTTCCCCAATGCACGGATCGGGTTTTTCACCGTAGTAGGTGCTTGGGAACGATAAGTTGACGAGCATTATTAGTAGTAGAGCAACTAAACTTGCCTACGGGCTTCTCGTCCCCGCGCTAAAGTGCGGGGCTACCAAGCTGTCCTGATGTGTCTTCATTGGGTTTGAGATATAGCTTTTTCCGAACTTTATGGGAGCTCTGTAGCCAAGCGGGAGCCTTACCTACGCAAGAGATCGATCCACATGACTGCAGCAGATAACGCCGGAAAAAGCTGCAGGTAACCGCCCGCCAGCCCTTAAATCCCCTCCCCTTTGCTTGTGGCAGCGCAGAGGGGTAGGGAGGTGTCTCAGACTTATTCGGAATTAGCAACGACCAACCTGCCCATCCGACTAATGAAGGGCGCTCAGGAGCACAACATCCGCAACCAACAGCGCCCCGGCAAAGGCCAGCAGGCTGCGCACGATCTGGCGCTCTTGCTTAGAACGATGGGATCCACCGATGCGGAGCCATTTCAGAGAGGGGGAAAGGCGATACAGCATAGGAAAGCCAGCAGAAGCCTAAAGCCATCATGCCCTATTCTGTGAGCCAGGCGGTTCCCCACGCTGGGGGGGAGAAACGGCTGGCCCTGGGGTGCAATTCCCTCTAGAGTGAGGGTTAGTCCTTTGCCCCTGTCTATGACCCCTCCTCTCGCCCAAGCCGAAACGGTTTTGCACAGTTGCTGGGATCACTGGCAATCTCTGGCCAGGCGTCAGGATGTGCAGCCGGAGTTGAGAGCTTTATCAGCTTTGCGCAAGCGCCTCACCGCCCGCCTGTTTGCCATTGCGGTGTTCGGGCTGGTCAACCGCGGCAAGTCAGCCGTTCTGAATGCCCTGATCGGCGAGGCGCGGCTGGAGGTAGGGCCCCTGAATGGGGTCACCCAACGGCCCCAATCTCTGCTGTGGCAACCGGATCCGGAGATCCCTTGGCGGGTGAGGCTGGTGGATACTCCGGGTTTGAACGAAGTAGAAGGCGCAGCCCGCGAACAGTTGGCCTGGGACGTGGCCCGCTCGGCAGATTTGATCTTGTTTGTCATCGCCACCGACCTAACCCAGTTGGAATACCAAGCCCTGTTGGAGCTGCGCACCCTGCACAAGCCCATCCTGCTGGTGTTGAACAAGTGCGATCTCTATTCAGAAGCCGAATTGCAGGCGATTCGCGCCCAGATCAGCCGCCACCTGGGCTGGGTGTCGCCGCAGGAGATCCTGACCGTCGCCGCTTGCCCAAAACCTCTGAAAGTGCGCACCCACTGGCCGGATGGCCGCATCACCCTGGAGTGGGAACGGCCCGCACCCCAAATTGAGACTCTGCGGGGGCGCATTGTGGAGATTTTGCAAACGGAGGCGGGCTCCCTCCTGGCCTTGAACGTCTTGAGGCGGCTGGATTGGGTTCAGGCCCAGATTCTGGAAAAACAATGGCAGCATCACGCCCGCTTTGTAGAGCAATGGGGCAAGGTTGTTGCCCTCGGCAAGGGGATCGCGGTGGGCCTGGCGCCGCTGGGGTGGGATTTGCTGCTGGCCCCGCTGCTGGATGGCCTGTGGCTGTTGGGCTTGGGGGTACGCTTGCATCTGCCCTGGGAAGCCCTATGGAAGGCGCTGGTCTCTTTTCGCGAAGGGCTGGGGCGACCGCTGCTGCTCAATGGGGCGCTGCTGCTGTGCGCCGAAGGGATGAGCTCCTGGCTGTGGGGAGACTGGGGCAACGGCCTTTTGCCGGGTTTGGTGGCGGGGGCAAGTTTATACCGCCTGGGATCCCTGGCGCCGCAGGCGCTCAGCCGGTTTGCGGCCCAAGCCTTCGGTCTAGGGGCAGGTCTTCATGCCCTGCTCGGACGGGAAAAGCCGGCTACGACAGACGGCGCACCGCCTTTGCCCAGTTCTCTCGCCTAGTTCTGCACCATTTCAGCAGCGTGGTAGGAGCTGCGCACCAATGGCCCGGAGCGCACCTGGCGAAACCCCATCTCACGGGCGATCTGGCCCAGCTCGGCAAACTCCTCCGGCGTCCAGTAGCGCTCCACAGGGCGGTGGGCCAAGGAAGGCTGCAAATATTGCCCCAGGGTGAGCCGGTCGCACCCCACCGCCAGCAGATCCCGGAAGGTTTCCAGCACTTCTGCGCGGGTTTCCCCATGCCCCAGCATCAGGCCGGACTTGGTGGGCAGGCCGGGATCCAGCTCCTTCACCGTTCGCAAAACCCGCAAGGATAGGTCGTAGCCGGAGCTGCGCCGCACCGCCTGCGACAGCCGCCGCACGGTTTCGATGTTGTGGTTGTAGCAGACGGGCTGAGCGGCCACCACACGGGCAATGCAGTCGCGATCGCCGCGAAAGTCGGGGGTGAGCACCTCGATCTGGATCCCAGGGCAGCGCCGCCGGATCGCCTGCATCACCTCCACGAAGCGACCGGATCCCTGGTCGGGCAGGTCGTCGCGGGCTACCGAGGTGAGCACCACATAGCGGAGACCCAGCAGCTCAACCGCCTCGGCCACCTTTTCCGGCTCTGCGGGATCCAACGGTGCAGGCCGCCCACCGGCCACCTGACAAAACGAACAGGCGCGGGTGCAGATCCCGCCCATGAGCAGAAAGGTGGCGGTCTTTTGGCTGTAGCACTCCGCCCGATTGGGACAGCGCCCCTCTTCGCAGATGGTGTGCAGGCCCCGCTGCTTGACCACCTGCTGCACCGCCGAGATATCGCTGGCCTTGCCGATGGAACGCTTGACCCAACTGGGAAGAGGGCTGACAGACATGAGAAAACCGTTGGCTGGGGCTAAGTACCTGGAGAAAGCGTCCCTCTCCAACCCAAGGAGAGGGAGACAGCGTCTATTTTGACATGGACGCCTTCTCTGGCAACTGCCTCTGCCCAAAGCGGGTCAGGCTACCTGAGGGGCGGTCAGCATCTGGTTGACGATGCGCTGCACAATCTGAAAGCCGGTCACCGCCTGCCAACCCAAGATCGCCAAAATCACCGCGTTAAGCATCAGGTGAACATTGCGGGCCCAAACCTTCTGGCCATCCTTCATCAGCGGCGCCAAAGCCGCCGAGCTGGCCACCAAGGCGACAATGCCCAAGCCGGCCAGCAGGTGAGGCCCGACAAACAGCTTGCCGTTGTTGAGGTAGGTGACCCCCATGCCGCCCAGGGCTCCGAACACCATGAACACCAGAAACAGGGATCCGGCCAGGAAGTGCCGCTGAGCAAACTTCCCTTTGATCAGCTCCTTGCGTTCTTCTGCCGAGGCGGTGCGCACCCGCCGCGCCTGTAGCCCCAGGTAGAGGGCATACAGAGCCAGGGCAAAGGCCAAAATCATCAGCACAGGGTGAAAAAAAGGCAGTGCCAATTCCAACCAGCGGGGAAGTTGAAGGCTGCTCATAGGGATCGCGCAACGAAGAGGAAGCTGCTTCTAAATTAACATAAATTTAAATTAACCGAAAGCCAATTCCCTTGCTGCTGCAACGAGGGCGCGCATGGGCTCCAGCAGTTGGGGCGCCATCTGGGTGAGGTCTTGATACAGGCAAATTTGCTGTTGGCAGCGGGCTAGGTTATGGGCTTTGCGACTTGGGTACCGCTGCGGATCCCAATTCCAGTAGCAGTCCTCGAACCAATCCTGCAGAAAGCGGATCCCCAATTCCAGGGTAATCAGTTGGATCCCTTGGATGATGAGTTCTGGTTGTAGGGTGTGCAGGTTGCCGGTTTGGGCATAGCCCCGCAACCCCGCCAGGATCGCCTTGGGCTGAAAGGTATTGCCTCGTTTACCCCAGGAGCGCAAAGCATCTCCCAGTTCAACGTAGAGGTTGTGATACATAAAGGTGTCCAGATCCACCAGACCCACAAATCGCCCCTGCTCGTCGAACAAAAAGTTGTTGAACTTGAGATCGCCATGGATGATCTGCGTTGGGATCCCTGAGGGCAGCAAAAGGTGCGGCACAGTTTCGATTAAAAATTGCCATTCTGCTCGCACTTCTGGCGCCGGGTCGCGCTGGCGGAGCTGTTGCCAAAGGTGGGCCGTGTCGTGAAAATGCGGGATCTGGAAGCGAAAGCGATATTGCCACTGGGCCAAGAGCCGGTGCAAGCGTCCAACGGCTGCCCCTGCCTCTTCCAGGTAACTCCCATCGGGCGGGGTTGAATGCGAGGATCCCGGCAGACACTCCATAACCCGCCACAGCCCTTCTGCCCAGCTCAAATGCAGGGATCCATCCCGAGCGCGGCGAAATTGGGGCACGGGGAAGCCTTGTTGCCTTAGCCATTGGCCGACGGCTTGACCGTCTTCGGTGGCAGCAGGATCCAAACGGGGATGAAGACGCTGGGCAATGAAGGATCCCTCAGAGGTATTGAGTTTCCAGGTCTGGTGAATGAGGCCCACTCGGATGGCTTCGGGTGGATCCGGATCCCCCAGTTGAAAGTGCTGGACAAGGGGATCCAGCCAAGTCAAGTCAAGCATAGGCCAGGAAAAATTAAAGTTCTATGGAAGTTGGTCGGCGTTGGGGCATTTGCCCTCCTCAATAAGTAGGGTAAGCCGTTCGGGTTGTGCAGCTTTTTTTCGACTAAACCTGCTACAGTCGCAGCCTTTTTGCCGGTCAGAACCCTCTGCCCAATTGACCGCGAACTCAGGTGTCGTTCTAGCAAACCTGTGAAAGAGACCTATTTGCTACCTTAATGAAGGTTGCTGGCCGGACAATCGTCAGGTTTGCTAATCACCCTATGGATACCCGCCTAATCAACATTGGCTTTGGCAACATCGTCGCCGCCGGACGTGTGATCGCCATTGTGAGTCCCGAGTCAGCGCCCATCAAACGCATCATCAGTGATGCCCGCGAGCGGGGCCAGTTGGTGGATGCTACCTACGGTCGCCGCACCCGCGCTGTCATCATCACCGATTCCGGGCACGTGATTCTCTCTGCTATCCAGCCCGAAACCGTTGCCAACCGCTTCCTAACGGCCAAGCCCGGTTTGTCAGAGGAAACCGAGTGAAAGCCCATCGCCGCAAGCCATCTGCAAGAACCAAGAGTGAGATATTCTAAAACAAACCCAAACCAGCTCGTCGCTCTCTGCCTATGCCAGCCTCTCCTGCCCCAGTTTCCTCTGAGTGTACGCAGCCGCAGGGATCCCTTCCACCTCCTGCCACTTGCGGTCGCCTGCTGGTGTTGACAGGGCCCAGCGGGGTAGGCAAAGGTACGCTGGTCAGCCAATTGCGCCAGCGCCACCCCGAACTGTATTTTTCGGTCTCGGTCACCACCCGCCCGCCCCGCCCCGGCGAACAGGAAGGCGTCAACTACTACTTTCGCAGTCGCGAGGAATTTCTCAGTTTGATCGAAGCCAATGAGCTGTTGGAATGGGCACAGTATGCCGGCAACTTTTACGGCACTCCCCGCGAGATCGTCTGCCAAAAACTCAGACAGGGTCAGGATGTGCTGCTGGAAATTGAGCTGGCCGGGGCCCGCCAGGTGAGGCAGCAGTATCCAGACGCCATTCGCATCTTTCTCTGTCCCCCTTCTCTGGAAGAGCTAGAACGTCGCATTCGTGAGCGCGGACAAGACTCAGAGGCAAGCATCGAGCGGCGCCTAGAACAGGCCCGCAAGGAATTGGATGCCCAAGACGAATTTGACTACGTGATTGTCAACGACAACCTGGAGCGAGCTCTGCAAGAGCTGGAAGCCCTGCTCTATCCTCCCGCCCCCCCTTCGAGAGAGCAGCAGTCTTAGCTTCTCCAACCCTTCCCTCAAAAGCCGGTGTCTGGGTTGCAGCGCCTCGAAACCGCCTCTAGAGTTAACTGGCGGTTAAGAAAAAAGCCGCTGGGGGGTGTGATTTGGCTTTGCTTGTGAGATGATAGTAAAGCTGTGCTTTTTGCGCAGCCTCTGGTTCTAATCAGTTCTATCTGGCCAATTAGGGGATAGTATGCTGCACACACTATCTGGCCAATTAGGGGATAGGTCTCCAGCTCTGATCGGGATCCACTGTATCCTGGAGCTTTACGACTGCCCGGCCAATCTTCTGGATGATGCCTCTCTCGTGCAACAGGCTTTGCGGGAGGCAGCCAGACGTTCCAACTCCACCTTTTTGGGACAACTGTGCCATCCATTTGAGCCGCAGGGGATTACGGCGCTGGCCCTTTTGGGAGAATCCCATATCTCCATCCACACCTGGCCTGAGACGGGCTATGCGGCGGTGGATGTCTTTACCTGTGGTCGCCACACCCGACCGGAAGCGGCCTGCGAATATTTGATCGACGTGTTTCAAGCGCGGCGATATTCCCTGCGCAAGGTGCCCCGCCGCACCACGCAACCGACACTCCTGGAAGAAGACCCCGACTCGGCTGAGGTGCTTACCTGCGAAGCGACCGGACGAAGGCGCTGAGATGGCCGGTGGCAGCTTTTTCCGACTTCACGGGATCTCGAGATTCAACCACTGAAAATCCCGGCATGGGATCTGGGTATCCCAGAGGTCGGTTCCTATCAACGGTACGGCGAGGTGTGCCGATGGACAGCCCGAGGAGTTTCTTTTGGGTTCAGGAGTACTTGACCCCTTGGGACTACGCCGCCCGTGCAGTCACGCGCATCCTGGCCTACCGCAAAACCCCTTTCCAGGAGATGCTCATCGCCGAGACGGGGGCCTACGGCAAGGGTCTAATGCTGGATGGGCATTGGCAATCCACCACGGTGGATGAGTTTCTGTACCACGAGGCTCTGGTTCACCCGGCCCTGGTGCAGGTCGTCCAAGCAGGCGGGATCCCCCGGCGGGTATTGGTGTTGGGAGGGGCCGAAGGGGCGACGCTGCGGGAGGTGCTGCGTTGGCGCTCGGTGGAGCAGGTGGTGATGGTGGACATCGATGGGGAGGTAGTGGCCGCCTGTCGAGAGCACCTGCCGGAAATGCACCAGGGATCCTTTGAAGATCCGCGTGTGCAGGTCGTGATTGCCGATGCTTTCGACTTTCTCCACCGGACAGAGCCGGTTTGGGATGTCATCCTCTCCGACCTATCGGATCCTGTTGAAGCTGGCCCTGCCTACCGCCTCTTTACCCAGGAGTTTTTCCGCCAGATCCGCTCCAAGTTGCAGCCCGCTGGGGCTTTTGTCCTCCAGGCGGGGCCGACGGGGCCGGTGGACTTGTGGCAGCACACCCGCATCGTTCACACCCTGAAAACGGTGTTTGCTGCCGTGCAGCCCTACGCCATTTATGCTCCCACCTACGGCGGCCCACTGGGGTTTGCCCTGGCAGCCCAGGATCCCATCTCTTCCAGGCCGGAGCCGGAACAGATCGACCAGATTCTGAGCCAGCAGTTGGATCCCGCTCGAGGGACGCTGCGCTTTCTCGATGGCATCACCCTGCTGGGGCTTTACCAAGTCCCGGCTCACCTGCGCCGCGCCATTGCCGC
Source organism: Synechococcus sp. H55.8 (assembly GCF_047462375.1). Classification (NCBI taxonomy): domain Bacteria; kingdom Bacillati; phylum Cyanobacteriota; class Cyanophyceae; order Synechococcales; family Synechococcaceae; genus Synechococcus; species Synechococcus sp. H55.8. Next base: position 161,975 of record NZ_JANSJC010000003.1, read on the forward strand.
CGAGACCACGGTTTACACCCTGGATAACCCTCCTCAGGTCGAGTAACCTGTCGGCCCCAATCCGCGATTAAAAATGGGATCCCAGGGTATTTGTCTTCGATGCCATAACTTGGTAGATTCGTGAGCAGCCGAATTTTGCTTCCCTGATGAAAGTCCTGGTTATTGGTGGTGACGGATACTGCGGCTGGGCGACAGCCCTGCACCTGTCTAACAGGGGCTATGAGGTGGCCATTCTCGATTCCTACGTGCGCCGCCTCTGGGATCTGCAACTGGGGGTTTCTACCCTGACGCCCATTGCCCAGCTCGAGCAGCGGGTGGATCGTTGGAAGGGCTTGACCGGCAAAGATATTCCCATTTTCGTTTGCGACGTCACCAACTACGAAGCCTTGATCTCCTGCATGCGCCGCTTCCCGCCGGATGCCATCGTCCACTTTGGCGAGCAGCGCTCTGCCCCCTACTCGATGATCAGCCGCGAACATGCGGTGATGACCCAGGTGAACAACGTGGTGGGCACCCTGAACATCCTCTACGCCATCAAGGAGGAATTTCCCGATTGCCACCTGGTGAAGTTGGGCACCATGGGCGAGTATGGCACCCCCAACATCGACATCGAGGAGGGGTACATCACCATCGAGCACAACGGCCGCAAGGATACCCTGCCCTATCCCAAGCAGCCGGGATCCATGTATCACCTCTCCAAAGTGCACGACAGCCACAACATCCACTTCGCCTGCCGCGTCTGGGGCCTGCGGGCCACCGACCTCAATCAAGGAGTGGTGTACGGCGTGTTAACAGAAGAAACCGGCATGGACGAAGTGCTGATCAACCGCCTCGACTACGACGGCGTGTTCGGCACGGCTCTAAACCGCTTTTGCATTCAGGCGGCGGTGGGGCACCCACTGACGGTGTACGGCAAGGGGGGCCAAACCCGTGGCTTCCTGGATATCCGCGACACGGTGCGCTGTGTGGAGCTGGCCATCGCCCATCCCGCCGAGCCGGGTCAGTTCCGGGTGATGAACCAGTTCACGGAGCAATTTAGCGTGGAGCAACTGGCGCTGTTGGTGCAAAAGGCGGGGGCCACCCTGGGTCTGAAGGTGGAGATCAACTACCTGGAGAACCCCCGCGTCGAGCTAGAGGAGCACTACTACAACGCCAAAAATACCAAGCTCCTAGATCTGGGCCTGCAGCCCCACTATCTGTCTGACTCCCTTTTGGATTCGCTGCTCAACTTCGCCCTCAAGTACAAAGACCGGGTGGATGTGCGGCAGATCCTGCCCAAGGTGAAGTGGAAGGGCTAGCTCTCTAGGCAAGCTTGGGCCAGGCTCAGCCAGCCGCGGGCCAGATTCTCCAGGTCATAGCCCCCTTCTAGGCCGAAGACGGTCTTGCGGGTCACCTGCTCCAGGCAGAGGTGAGCCAGGCGGCCAAAGTCTTCCTGCTCCAGCAGCATGCTGGCCAAGGGATCCCCTTTGGCACAGTCAAAGCCGGCGCTCACCAGCAGCAAATCCGGCTGGAAGGCCCGCAAGAAGGGCAAAATCTTCTCATCGAGAGCCTTTTTATAGGCCGACCAGTCTGACCCAGCAGGCAGAGGCACATTGCAGAGGTTGCCGTGGATCCCGGTTTCCTGGGCCAAGCCCGTGCCGGGGTAGAGGGGAAACTGATGGATAGAGGCATAGGCCAGTTGGGGGTGGCGCTCCACCACCGCCTGCGTGCCGTTGCCGTGATGGACATCCCAATCGAAAATCGCCACCCGCCTTACCCCTGGCTGCTCCAGGGCCCAGAGGGCAGCAATGGCGGCGTTGCTGAAGAGGCAAAACCCCATCGCCCGTTCTGGCTCCGCGTGATGCCCCGGCGGGCGACACAGCACCAAAGCCGGCTGAGCTGCGGCCAAAGCCGAAGCGGAAGCGGCAAGCCAGGCTCCCACCGCCAAGCGCGCCGCCTCGAAGCTTGCTGCGGAAACGGAAGTATCTGCGTCGATGCGTCCCCCGCCCCTCGCGGCCAACTCGGCCACCCGTTGAATGTGCCAGCGCGGGTGAACCCGCTCCAACTCGGCCAGATCGGCCAAGGGGGGATCCCGCCATTCCAGATGCTCGGCGAAAGAGGCGCTGCGCAGCGCCTTGACAATGGCCTGCAGGCGAGCCGGGCGCTCAGGATGGAAGGGACCAGTGTCGTGGCGGAGAAAGGTCTCCGAATAGTAGACGGGCAACATACCAGGGCGAGGCAATGTTCTCGCAGTTTAGCCTAAGCCCGTGCTTCTCTACCCGTAAAAAGCTTCCGACATGGATCCCGCATAGGGGTCAACGCCAAAAGAAGCTTGTTGCAGCTTCTGCTTGACCACATCCCGCACCACTGAGCGGAGCAATTCCAGCTCAGAGGGGTTGAGCTGATCGCGGCTGGGACACTCATCGGCAGCCAGCCACATGTAGACAGCAGGAACGCGGTTTAGGATCTGCTGCATCATCGCTTCCCGCTCCTTGGCGTCATGAAACACCTGCTGATGGGGATGCTCGGTACAGAGGTAATTTTCCAGCTCTCCTAGGGCCAGATACTCAACGATATTAACCAACATCTTTTCCATCATGATCAACGTCCCTCCTAAAAATCCCTGTCACTCTTAAAACAGGTATTAAACAAAGCGTGTGTAAGATCTCTTCTGCGGCTAAGCCTTTCCATCTCTATTTACCTCGTTCGTCTTCCCGCTTGCCGCTAAAAGCAGCCAACAGGAACCATCAGAAACCTTGAAGATCGCTTCGCTGGCATCCGGCACCAACGAAAAATTATCGAGCTTCCGAGGAGAGCAGGGTACAGTATTTAACAAAGACTATAGAAGCTCAGCCACAGTGAGAAAGAAGATCTCACTCAACCACTCCTCGCCCACCACGCTAGCATACGACTATGTGAAAAATTATGGGAATATCAAGGAACTTACATATTTTTTGACAATTGGCTAACTTAGCGCGCCAAAGCCGGCTTGGAATACTGCTGAGACAAGTGCTGAGAGGCCAGACAGGTGACTGCTGGCCCCAGCTACGGGCTCCGCAAAGCCGTTGCAGCTTAGGGATCTGAACTCAGAAACAATGAGGCTAGCCCGCCAATGGTAAATCAACTCGCTGGGCCTGGATCCAGAAAGATTCTAGGTCATAGTAGTTTCTTTCCTCTTGCAAGAGCACATGGACGATGAGATCCGCATAGTCGATCAGAATCCAGGAGCCTGAGTCTTGGCCTTCGATGCGGCGCGGAGCTTGTTGCCACTTCTCCCAAAGATTTTCCTCAATTGCCCGGGCAATGGCGCGAACCTGTGTAAGCGAATAGCCGCTGATCAAAAGGAAGTAGTCTGCCAGTGTGGAAATCTGGGACACATCCAGCAGAACAATGTCGCCACCTTTTTTTTCTTCCGCCGCGCGAGCTGCGCTCAACGCCATGCGATAGATGGGATCCCCGGCAGGGGCAGGCATAAGCTGTAGCAACTAAAACCCTCCCGAAACGACTGAGTTGCCTTGGAACATAACCTTCTCTAAATCCTTTCTATCTAAAGGATGCAACAGAAAATGATTCCGAGTCATGAGGGTGCGCGGATGAATCACCTGATTCCGATCTAGCAAAAATTTTAGGCTCAAGTCACAGACTCCCACCACGGTTTTAGACAAATCTACAAAAGCCATCTGCCGCAACCGCTCCAATTCTGGGCTGCTGCCCCGATTCGGCTCCAGAGCATCGGCTACAAAAACCACACAACTCAGCGGATCCATGCCGGGCCGCCCCAGGGTGTGGTTGGCAATGGCCGCCAAAATCTCTGCATCCTGTACCTGAAACTGCTCCCGTGCCAGCAGGGATCCCACCTCGGCGTGGAGAATGTGGGGTTCGGCCCGCTCGATCTCGTCCAGCTCCCGTTCCTGAGCCACCCTTTGCAACAGTTGCTCCGGCGGGAAGGACTTGGCCAGGTCGTGCATCAACCCTGCCCAAGCAGCTTTTTGCTCATCCAGCCCATAGTGGGCCGCCAGTTGCCGGGCCATTGCCTCTACCCCCAAGATATGGCGAAGGCGAGGGGGCGGCACCTGACGCTGTAGCCAGGCCAACACCTCCTCCCGCTGCAGTTGAGCGCCGCTCACCCTAGTCATTTTGCAACTTCAGCACCGCCATAAATGCTTCTTGGGGCACATCCACCGTTCCCACTGCCTTCATGCGTTTTTTCCCCTCTTTTTGCTTTTCCAAAAGCTTGCGTTTGCGGGTCACATCTCCTCCGTAGCACTTGGCCAAGACATTTTTGCGCAGGGCCGGTATGGTTTCACGAGCAATCACTTTGGAGCCGATCGCCGCCTGAATGGGCACTTCAAATTGATGGCGGGGGATCAGCTCCCGCAACTTGGCAACCAGGGAACGGCCTACATAAAAAGCTTTGTCCCGATGCACAATAGTGGATAAAGAATCCACCACCTCGCCGTTAATCAAAATGTCCAAGCGCACCAGATCATCCGCACGATAACCCACCATTTGGTAGTCCATGCTGGCGTAGCCACGGGTGCGCGATTTCAATTGATCGAAAAAGTCGGTGACCACTTCTGCCAGCGGTAGCTCATATACAAGCGTAGTTCGACCCTGCGCCAGATATTTCATGTCCTTAAAGGTGCCGCGTTTGGTCTCGCACAGCTCCATCACGGTACCGACAAATTCCTCAGGAAGAATCACCTCTACCCTCACAATCGGCTCCTCAATGCTGGTGCGCTCGTTGGGGGAAGGCAGCTTGCTGGGATTGTCTACCCGAATCACAGAGCCGTTGTTGAGGGTAACTTGGTACACCACCGTCGGAGCTGTAATCACCAAATCGAGGTTGTACTCCCGTTCTAGGCGCTCCTGAACCACCTCCATGTGCAGCAGGCCCAGAAAACCACAGCGGAAGCCAAAGCCCATGGCAGGGGAAACTTCCGGCTCAAAGTAGAGAGCAGCATCGTTGAGCTTGAGTTTTTCCAGAGCTTCTTTGAGTTCGGCGTATTGATCGGAGCTGCTGGGGAAGAGGCCACAAAACACCATCGGCTTGGCTTCTTTGTAGCCGGGCAGAGGTTCAGAGGCCTTGCGATGGACAAGCGTAATGGTATCCCCAACACGGGCGTGTTCCACGCTCTTGATGGCAGCGGCCACGTAGCCCACCTCGCCCGCATGCAGGGCCTCGACCGGCTCTTGATGGGGGCGCATCACCCCCAGCTCGGTAATCTCGTATTCTCGGCCAGAGGCCATGAAGCAAATCTTGTCTCCCGTCTTCACCTCCCCATCCATGATGCGCACATAGACGATCACACCGCGGTAGGAGTCGTAGTAGCTATCGAAAATCAAAGCCCGCAAGGGATCCGCCACCGTATCCCGTGGCGGGGGCACCCGCTGCACAATAGCCTCTAGGATCTCTTGGATGCCGATGCCCATTTTGGCAGAAGCCAAGATCGCTCCGCTGCAATCGAGGCCGATTACCTGCTCGATCTCAGCGATCACCCGCTCCGGCTCCGCCCCCGGCAGGTCAATTTTGTTGATCACCGGGATGATCTCTAGGTTGTTCTCTAGGGCCAGATAGACGTTGGCCAGGGTCTGCGCTTCCACACCTTGAGAGGCATCCACCACCAGCAGCGCCCCTTCGCAGGCTGCCAGGGAGCGGGAGACTTCGTAGGTAAAGTCCACATGCCCCGGCGTGTCGATGAGGTTGAGCACATAGTTCTGGCCGTCTTGGGCGCGGTAGTTCATGCGGGCCGCCTGCAGCTTGATGGTGATGCCCCGTTCCCGCTCCAGTTCCATGTTGTCCAACAGTTGCGGCTTCATCTCGCGAGCTGAAACGGTGCCGGTTTCTTGCAAGAGCCGGTCGGCCAGGGTGGATTTGCCGTGGTCGATGTGGGCGATGATGGAAAAGTTGCGAATGCGGGAGACGGGAACGTCGGTCATAAGAACCTGTCAGGGCAAAGATTTTTTACAATGCTAGCCTCTTTGGCCCTCTGCCCAGGCCAAGGTTGTCCAGAAGTTAACCGGCAAGGAGGAAGATAGAGTCGTTTCAAACAAGACGAAGACACTTTGCCGCCGACCCGCCCTCACCCCCGGCCCCTCTCCCGGCCCTCACCCCCGGCCCCTCTCCCAGAGGGAGAGGGGAGTTAGAGCGACAGCATTGCGTAGTAATAACGAGGTGGAGAAGTGTTTCATTGCTATTTGATAATGACTATAACAACCCTTCTGACGGTTGCCAGAGCAACTTAAAGTGGCTGGGACAGCTTTTCCCGGCAACGCCGACTATGGTCGGCGTAACGGATGGGTCGCTCGCGTGGCAGCAATCTTACTCAGCAGACTTCCCCTCAAGGTGGAGAAACCAGAAGGAACTCAGATGAGTTGTGGCAACTCCGCCAGGGAGCTGTGGGGCCGGCTCGACAGCAGAGGGATCGGCCCAAAATCTCGGCCTTACTTGTCTAGCTTCTCGATGTAGGGGCGAATGTCGTTGAGGTCGATGTAGCGGTCGGTGGCGTTGCGCAGCTCGCGAGCGATCATCCCTTCGGTGGAGACGACCGTAATCAGGGTGTTTTTGGAGCGCAACAGCTCGACGGCCCGCTCAAAATCGCCATCGCCGCTAAACAAGATGATCCTGTCGTATTGCCCAACCGTGTTGAACATATCGATAACGATCTCGATATCCAGGTTGGCCTTCTGGGAGTAGCGGCCGGAGTCTTCGTCTCGATACTCTTTGAGGATCTTGGTGCGTACGGTGAAGCCCAAGCTGATCAGAGCATCTCGAAAAGCCCTTTGATCGTTGGGATCCTTGATGCCGGTGTACCAAAATGCGTTGACTAGCTCGACATTGGGCTGTGACCTAACAAAATAATCCAAGACTCGGCGCGGGTCGAAAAACCAGCCATTTTTTTGTTGGGCATAAAACATATTGTTCCCATCGATAAAGATGGAAACCCGCGTGACGGGATGGCGAAACATAAAGATTTTTCCGGGAATATAAGGTGGACTGGTCAGGAAAAGAGGGCGAAAACGAGAGTGTCGATTATCCTAAGGTAAGGGGTGGCTATGGCAGGCCAGCGCCTGCTGATACCAATCTCTCATCATAGCGAAAACAGGGATCTTTTTCCCTAGCTATTAGCCCAGGCGCCTTTGGAGATCAGGGTGGGTTCCGTCTGCCCTAGGGCATAGCTGGAGCCGGGTCGATCCGCTTGGCTGACATATAGCTCCGCCAATTGTCGGGCCAGGTTGCGGATGCGCCCAATGTAGAGGGTGCGCTCGGCTACGGCAATGACGCCGCGGGCATCGAGCAGGTTAAAGGTGTGGGAGCACTTGAGCACATAGTCGTAGGCGGGCAGGAGCAGAGACACAGCCAACCGATCCGGCAACAGTTGTTTCTGCAGCTTCTGGTGTGTGGTTTCGATCAAGCGCTTAGCCTCGGCTTCGTAGAGGCGGAACAATTCCAGCAGCATTTCAGGGTCGGAATACTCGAAGTTGTAGTAGGACTGCTCCACCTCGTTTTGGAAATAGATTTGTCCATAGGTAATCCGGCCCAGGGAAGGGTGCTCATTCCAGCAGAGATCGAAAACCGAATCTACCCCCTGCAGGTACATGGCCAGGCGCTCTAGCCCATAGGTAATTTCTACAGAAACCGGGCGACAATCCTGCCCGCCCACCTGTTGAAAGTAGGTGAACTGGGTAACTTCCATGCCGTCCAGCCACACTTCCCAGCCCACACCCCAAGCCCCCAAGGTGGGAGATTCCCAATCATCTTCCACAAAGCGAATGTCGTGCTCTGCCGGGTTGATGCCCAGAGCTTGTAGGCTATCTAGGTACACATCTTGGATGTTGTCGGGGGAGGGTTTGATCAGCACTTGGTATTGAAAATAATGCTGCAGGCGGTTGGGGTTTTGGCCGTAGCGCCCATCGGTGGGGCGGCGACAAGGTTCGACATAGGCCACCCGCCAGGGATCTGGCCCCAGGGCGCGCAAAAACGTGTGGGGGCTCATGGTGCCGGCGCCTTTTTCCAGGTCGTAGGGCTGCAGGATGAGGCAGCCTTGTTCCCCCCAAAACTGCTGCAGGCGAAAGATCAAGTCCTGAAAGGTGTGGGCTGACATGACAAGGGCTGGGCAAAGCTACCCTATCCTACCAATCTCCCCCGCTCAGTCGATCAGCTCTTCTTCTCGATCGGCTGAATCTGAGTAGTCCCACTCGATGGGGGGCATTTGGTCGAAGGCTTGTTTGAGGGCGCTCTCCCAGAGCTTGCGCATCTTGGCCAGGTAGGGATCCCCGGTGCGCAGGCGCAGGCGGTGGGTAACTTTGAACTGATTGGCCGGCACCATCACCAGGTCGATGGGGGGGCCGACGGAGATGTTGGACTTCATGGTGGAGTCGATGGAGAGGAGAGCGCATTTGGCCGCATCCTGCAGCGAGGTTTCGTAGGAGAGGGTGCGATCCAGGATGGGCTTGCCGTATTTGGTTTCCCCCACTTGCAAAAAAGGCGTTTCTGGGGTGGCTTGAATGCAATTGCCCTGGCTGTAGATCAAAAAAAGGGCCGGCTCCTCGCCGCGGATTTGTCCTCCCAGCAACAGGCTGCACTGGGCGTCGATGCCGTCTTTTTCCAACCAGGGTCGGTCTTGCTCTTGGATGTAACGAATTTTGGATCCCAGGTAGCGGGCCACGTCGTAGAGATGGGGAAACGTGTGAAGATTCGCACTTTCCTGCTGTCGCAGATCCCGCTGCACTTCCGTTAAAACGCTCTGGGTAATAGACAGGTTGCCAGAGGTGCAAATTAAGATTACCCGTTCTTCGGGCAAGGAAAAATCGAACAGCTTCTGATAGGTGGAGACATAGTCCACCCCGGCGTTGGTGCGGGAATCTGCTGCCATCACCAAGCCAAAACGGGTGAGGATGCCAAGGCAGTAGGTCATGGGAACGATTGGCTCGGCCTTCTGATTGTAGAGGGTTGTAGAGGGTCAGGAGAGAGCGAATCCAATTTTGTGGCGGATTTCCTCCCGCAGGCGGGCGGTGATCGAGGCTTCGTCCAAATCGGCCAAAATCTGGGCTATGGCGGCTTTGGGCCCCTCCGGCCCCCAACTGGCTCCCTGGGCCAGGTAGCGACGGGCCGCCTCCCCGATGGCGTAGCAGGAAAACCCGGCCAACACCGCCTGGGTCAGGGCCACCGAACCGTAGGCCCCCAGAGAGAGTCCCCCAGCAAAGGGCAGGGATCCCCCCAGCAAGGTTTTCAGGGATCCCAGGCCCAACAGCGCCACCCATTCTCCTGCCCCCAGGCTGAGCATGCTGAGGACGATCTTCTGCAGCAGTTGGGCGGCTCCCGCGCTGCTCATGGGCCAGCCATACAGGCGGGACAGGCGCAGGATCAGGGTGACATCCAGAGCCAGCCCTCCCAGAGTATCCAGCAGGGTAATGGGGTTGAGGGCAACCGCCAGCGCTTTGGTGCGGGCAGCGGCGGCGATGAGATCTTGGGCCTGCTGGGCGCGGCTTTGCAGCTTGCGCTCGATCACCTGTTGGTTGACGCGATCGGCAAACAGGAGGGCATTCAAGGCCAGCAGTGAGCGCCCCTCCCGATGCAGGACTTCCAGGATTTTCAGGCGCAGCTCGTCCACCTGCGGGGATCCCACTTCCAGTTGGGCGCCGAAGCTCCCGTCCGGCCTTTGCACCAGGCGAGGCACGCGCGGGGAGGCCGCCACCATGACAATTTCGTTGGGGGAAAGGAGCTGCCGTACCCGTTCGTTGCGGATCTTGTCGTAAATGGCCTGGCGATCCGCCTCTGGGTACTGGTCGATCTTGTTGAAGACCAGCAGCATGGGCTTGCCCGCCTCCCGCAGGGCCGCCAGGGCCTCAAACTCCACCCGTGTCAGATCCCCACAGACGACAAACAGGATCAGATCCGACCGCTGCGCCACCTCTTGGGCCAGCCGCGCCCGCTCCTCGCCGTCCACCTCATCGAGGCCAGGGGTGTCGATCAGCTCCAGACGGGATCCCTGCCAGTGGGTAACCTGTACCGATTGAATGGCTGGCGGGGGAAGTTGGGATCCCCGGGCCGGGGCGGCTGGGGCCTTGGGGCGGGTTTCCCAACTGATGTTCCAAACGGCAGCTCGATGGGTACGGGTGACGCCGTGGGTTGGCCCCGTCTCGAACACCGGCTCGCCCAACAGGGCATTGAGCAGGGAGGACTTGCCCCGCCCCACCAGGCCAAAGGCGGCGATGTGGATCACCTCAGTCTCCAGCTTGTCCAGCAGCGTTTGCAGATCCTCTAACTCCCCTTCTAGGCCCGCGATCTCTTGGGGGTGCAGATCCAGTTGGGCCACCCACTGGCGCAGGCTGCGCTTGGCTTGCTGGTAGTTGAGGTCATCTTCTAGGGTGTTGCGGCGAGCCATGGCCGTAGCGCTCAATAGCAGTGGAGAATAGCCCAGCAGGGGCGGGTGTCAACCCTCAACGACAACGATCAACGACAGGCAGAAAAGCTAATCTCAAAGAAAGGCAGTTGGCCTTGCCGAGATCTGCAACTTCAAAAATAACGTTAAAACTAACGTTGAGAACCGAGAGTTCGCGACAGGAGGTTTTTCATGCCCAGGGCCATCTGGAACGGGGTGGTGGTGGCGGAGACCGACCGCTACGAAACCGTGGAAGGCAACATCTATTTTCCGCCGGAATCTTTGCGGCGGGAATACTTTCAGCCCAGCCCCACCCACACCACCTGCCCTTGGAAGGGGCAAGCCAGCTACTACACCCTTGTGGTCAACGGCCAGGAGAACAAAGACGCCGCCTGGTACTACCCCGATCCCAAGCCGGCTGCAGCCAATATCCGCGGCTACGTGGCCTTCTGGAAGGGCGTCAAGGTAGAACCCTAGCCGTTTGCCGGCTGGGTATGATGGAAAAAATCGGAGAGGCAAGGCAATGCTGACCAAGGGCCGGATCCCGTTCAGGCTGACCTGCTGGGCAAAAAAATTGTGTTGGGCCGGATTGAGCCTGGTGCTGTTGGGCTGCAGCCCAGCAGGCTTGCGCACGCCGCGCCCCACCCTGGCCGGCAGCGGCCTCAACAGCATTTTCCCCGATGGGGAGCCTGCTTTCAGTGGCGATGGTCGCTACCTGGTGTTTTCCTCTGCCCGCAGCGGCAGCCAGGATATTTTTCTCTACGACACGGTGGAACAGCGGCTGGTGGACTTGCCCGGTCTGAATTCCAGCGATGTGGCTGCCACCTCGCCCGACATCAGCGCCGACGGTCGCTACATCGTCTATGTCTCCAATGCGCTGGGCAAGTCGGAGATCTTTCTCTACGACCGGCAAACCCGCCGCGTCGAAAACATCAGCAGCCGGGTGCCGGGGGATGTGCGCAACCCCACCATCAGCGGCGATGGCCGCTTTATCGCCTTTGAAAGCAACGGTCGCGGCCAGTGGCACATCGAGATCTTTGACCGCGGCCCGGCGGCGGCCACACGGCCCTCTGCCCCCAGCTCCTCCACTGCCGGCAACAATCCCAACAATCCCTAAAGAGATCCCGCTGTTTGGATGACGCCCTAGCCACCCTGGATCTGCCCCATGCCCACTGCCTTTGCCCAACGACTGGAGCTGCTGCACTCTAATGTCTTCGACCAGCTAGACCAGGCCAAGTGGGAGGCGCGTCGGTCGGGCTTGGATGTCATCGACCTTTCTTTGGGCTCCTCAGATCTGCCCCCGCCTCCGGAAGCGCTGGCAGCCATTCAATCCGCTTTGTCGGATCCCGCCACCTACGGCTACACTCTGTTTCACGACACCGCCGATTTCCGCGCCGCCTGCGCCAAGTGGTACCTGAGGAAGTTCGGCCTGGGGATCGACCCAGAAACCGAGGTGCTGCCGCTGATCGGATCCCAGCAGGGAACGGCCCTTCTACCGCTGGCCTTGCTCAATCCCGGGGATATTGCTTTGGTCACCGACCCCGGCTACCCCTCCCACGTGGGCGGGATCCATCTGGCGGGAGGGATCCCTTACTATTTGCCCCTGCGGGCGAAAAACCGCTTCCTGCCCCAGTGGGACGAGATCCCGGTGGAGGTCTGTCGTCGGGCGCGGCTGTTGGTGCTGAGCTATCCCCACAACCCCACCACCGCCACCGTCACCCCAGAGTTTTGGCAGGAAGCGCTGCAATTTTGTCGGCAGCACGATATCTTCCTGGCCCATGACTTTCCCTATGTGGACTGGCGTTTCGACGGCCAGGTGGCTCCCTCGGCGCTGCTGGCGGATCCAGACAAGACCCGCACCATCGAGTTCTTTTCCCTCTCTAAGTCCTATCACATGGGGGGGTTCCGGGTGGCCTATGCCATCGGCAGCCGCGAGCTGATCCGAGCTTTGCGCCTGGTGAAGTCCACCATCGACTTCCACCCCTACCAGGGCATTCTGCGGGGGGCAGCGGCGGCCTTGGCGGCTCCCGATAGCTTCTTGGATCACTGGCGGCAGGTGTACCGCCAGCGGCGGGATATCGCGGTGGCAGCCTTGCACCGCATCGGCTGGCCCGTGCCCCTGCCGGAGGCCACCATGTACCTGTGGGCGCCTTTGCCGGAGTCCTACCGTGGTTCCTCAGCCCAGTTTTGTCTGGACTTGGTGAGGGCTACCGGCGTTGCCCTGTCGCCGGGCTCTGGCTTTGGCCCCAGTGGCGAAGGCTATGTCCGCTTTGCCCTGGTGGCGGAGGGATCCCGGCTGGAGGAAGCAATAGGTCGGATTGGGGAGTTTTTGTCCCAGTGCATGTCTTAAGCTTGAAATGCCCTCACCCCCGGCTCCTTTCTCAGAGGGAGCCAGCCCTCACCCCTAACCCCTCTCCCTCTGGGAGAGGGAAGTTAGAGCAGCGCGTTCGCAACAGCGTTACGTAGCAACAACAATGTGACGAACCGTCTCATTGCTATTTGAAATGACCGTAAAATAACAGCCGCAGCTTTTTCGAGTTTCATCTGAATGCGCGGGATACCCCACTCGGGTGGGAAAGGATAGCGCCCAATATACTTACTATGACCCAAGTTCTGACTATCTCTTGCAAGCTCAAGGTATCTGCGTCGCAAGCCACAAAGTTGGATGCGACCAGGGCCTACGGCCCGCTGGCGCGAACAGAGGGGGACAACTGGAATGGACAGCAGTTGAACCAGGTAAGAGACCACTACTCCCGCTTGAGAGCGGTTCTGCAACGCAAGGCCAGTAAGGGCACACGCAGTTCTCGGCGTCGATGCCGGGAGCTGTTGCAACGGCTGTCTGGCAGGGAGAGACGCTTTCAAGTTTGGGTAAACCACTGCATCTCCACTCGCATCAGCGGCGCGTAGCGCTAAAACCCCACCCGCCTATGCGGTGGGGTAGTTTATTCGCTCTGACCGCATCTTGATCTCCCCACCTCTTTTTTATCAGGATGAACTGCGCTGCCGCTTGATCATCACCCTCAACATGTTACGAGTTGTGCAACATGTCTGCGAGGCGGTGCGGCAGGAGAACACCGAACTAGAACGGGTGAAGCAGCGCTATCTGGACGAGTGGACGCAAGCCGTCAATGCCCATGGCGCGTTCGGTCGCTGGCGGTGGAAGGTGGCACGTCACCCGGTCGAGATACGAGACGTTCTCTAACTCCCCTCTCCCAGTGGGAGAGGGGTTGGGGGTGAGGGCTGGCTCCCACTGGGAGAGGGGTTGGGGGTGAGGGATCTAATCCCACAAGTTCAAATCGGTCACCGCCCCCAGGCTGCTGCTGGAGACCAGCTTGGCGTACTTGGCCAGGGTGCCCCGTTTGTAGCGGGGCTCAGGCGGAGACCAGCGGGCGCGGCGGCGGGCCAGCTCCTCTTCGCTGACATGCAGGTGCAACAGGCGAGCCGGCGCATCGATGGTGATCAGATCTCCTTCTTCCACCAGGGCAATCGTGCCCCCCACATAGGCTTCGGGAGCCACATGGCCCACCACCATGCCGTAGGTGCCGCCGGAGAAGCGGCCATCGGTGATCAGGCCCACGCTATCTCCCAAGCCAGCGCCGATGATGGCGGACGTGGGCGAGAGCATCTCCCGCATGCCGGGGCCACCCTTGGGGCCCTCGTAGCGGATCACCACCACGTCTCCCGCCCGAATCTGGCCGGAGAGGATGGCCTGCAAACAAGACTCTTCGGAGTCAAAGACCCGTGCCGGCCCCGTGATCTTGGGAGTCTTGACGCCGCTGATCTTGGCCACCGACCCTTCTGTGGCCAGGTTGCCTTTGAGAATGGCCAGGTGCCCTTGGGGGTAAAGGGGGCTGTGCCAGGGGCGAATCACCTCTTGGTCAGCGCTGGGCTCGTCTGGCACGTCCCGCAGGACTTCGGCAATTGTCTGGCCGGAGATGGTGAGGCAGTCCCCGTGCAGCAAGCCGTGGTTGAGCAGGATCTTCATTACTTGCGGGATCCCGCCGGCCCGGTGCAGATCGGTGGCAACAAAGCGGCCCGAAGGCTTAAGGTCGCAAAGGACGGGCACGCGGGCGCGGATGGTCTCAAAGTCATCCAACGTCAGGGGCACCTCCGCGGCGTGGGCAATGGCCAAAAAGTGGAGCACGGCGTTGGTGGATCCCCCTACGGCCATGATGACGGAGATGGCGTTCTCAATGCTCTGGCGAGTGATGATGTCACGGGGCCGAATGTTGGCCTTGATGGCCTCGGCCAAGACCTTGGCCGATTGGGCAGCGCTTTCGGCTTTTTCTTCGTCCTCTGCCGCCATGGTAGAGGAATAGGGCAGGCTCATGCCCATGGCCTCAAAGGCGCTGGACATGGTGTTGGCGGTGTACATGCCGCCACAGGATCCGGCACCGGGGCAGGCGTGGCGCTCCACCGCCAGCAGCTCTTCCTCGGAGATGCGACCGGCGCTGTACTCCCCTACCGCTTCAAAGGCGCTGACAATGGTGAGGTCACGGCCATTGTAATGCCCCGGCTTGATGGTGCCACCATAGACAAAGATGGAAGGCACGTTGAGGCGGGCCATGGCAATCATCGCCCCCGGCATGTTTTTGTCGCAGCCACCGATGGCCAAGAGACCATCCATACTCTGGCCGTTGACCACCGTCTCGATGGAATCGGCAATCACCTCCCGCGACACGAGGGAGTACTTCATGCCCTCGGTGCCCATGGAAATGCCGTCGCTGATGGTAATGGTGCCGAAGATCTGAGGCATGCAGCCGGCCTCCCGCAGGGCGGCTTCGGCTCGCTCGGCCAGGGCTTGGATGCCGATGTTGCAGGGGGTAATGGTGCTGTGGGCGTTGGCGATGCCGACGATGGGCTTGCCGAAGTCCTCATCGCGAAAGCCCACTGCTCTAAGCATGGCGCGGTTGGGGGAGCGCTGCACCCCCTGGGTGACCACTTGGCTGCGCAGCGGAAAAGGAGAGTTGGCCATCATTGGTAAGAAGAAACCGAGAAAAGTGAGCAGGGAAAAGAATGGGTAGAACTCATCCTACCGCTTTTCCCAAAGGCAACCGTAACCCTCCTGGCAAGAGGGATCCGACCAAATCTGAAGCAACTCTGTAAGTTCTCGGCACCTGCGCCGAGAATCGGCCAGCCTACCTAGTAAAGGGGATCCCAAATTCCAATCGCGTCAGTGGGACGCAGTCCTTGCCCGCCGGTTCGAGATACAGAAGCTAGGGATCTCTTGTTCCGGCGTTTCCTCTTAGGTGTCAGTGAAGCCGCATATGATTCTCAGCTCTCCTCCCTCCCCAGCCGCCGTGCCCAGCAGCGCCGAACGGGAGATGGCGCGGGATGTGCTCACCCTCTCCCGCCATGTCTTGCAGCAGTTTGGCAGCTTTACTGCCGAGGCCCAGGACTTCAGCGCCCTGATGAACCGCATCGCCCTGGCCGGCAAGATGATCGCCCGCCGCCTCAGCCAGGCAGGGCTGATCGAAGGAACGTTGGGGGTGACCGGCAGCGTCAATGTCCAAGGGGAAGAACAGCAACAGATGGACGACTATGCCAACCGGGCCTTCATCCGCGCCTTGGAGCAGACGGGCCTGGTGTGTCGGCTGGTGTCGGAAGAGATGAAAACGCCGGCCCGCCTGCCGGAAAACTGCTCCCTCAGCCGCTTGGCCCTGGTGATCGATCCCTTGGATGGATCTTCCAACATTGACGCCAACCTCAGCGTCGGCTCGATTTTCTCTGTCCTTCATCCTCTAGAGGATCGTCCGGAAGCAGACAACCAAGATCTCCTGCAGCCGGGCCGCCGCCAACTGGCTGCCGGCTACATCCTCTACGGCCCCAGCACCCAACTGGTCTATTCCGTCGGCAAGGGGGTACACAGTTTTACGTTGGATCCCAGCTTGGGCGAGTTCATCCTCTCCAAGAGCGATATTCGCATTCCCGAACGCGGCTCCGTCTACAGCCTTAACGAGGGCTACTTCTGCCAGTGGAGCGAAGGGATCCAGAACTATGTCCGCTACGTCCACCGCCACGATGGCTACACCTCCCGCTACAGCGGCGCTCTGGTGGCGGATTTTCACCGTATCCTCCTTCAAGGCGGGGTGTACCTCTATCCGGGCACCCAGAAAAAACCAGAGGGCAAGCTGCGGCTGATGTACGAGGCCAACCCGCTGGCGTTTTTAGTTGAGCAGGCGGGGGGCGTAGCCACCACCGGCAGCGAGGCTATCCTGGACATCGTGCCCCAATCCCTGCACCAACGGGTGCCTTTGATTATCGGCAGCCGCGAGAATGTGGAAGAAGTGTTGCGCTGCCTTCGCTGACCTCCTAGCCCCTCTTCCCTGACCCCGCCCACGCAAGCCGAGCCGACTCTATGGTGACCCTGGCTGAAAACCCCCTGCGCGTTGGCCTCAACCAAGAGCGCGTTCCGGATCCCTGTATCCTGGTACAGTTTGGCGCTTCCGGGGATCTGGCGGCCCGCAAGCTGATCCCGGCCTACTACCGGCTATTCGTGCAGCGACGGCTGCCGCCGGAGTTTACCTTGGTGGGAGTGGCCCGGCGCGACTGGAGCCACGAGATCTATCGGGACAAGATGCGGGCGGCCCTGGAAGAATTTGCCCCCCAAGATCTGGGGCCAGAAGCCCTCTGGCAAGACTTTGCCCGCCGCCTGTTCTACTGTCGCCTTGATCTTGGCGATGCCGAGGGCTACCTGCGTCTCAAGCAATTCCTCGGCCAACTGGATGAGGAGCGGGGCACCCGCGGCAACCGGGTGTTTTATCTGGCGGTGGCGCCGGACTTCTACGCCCAGGCCATCCAACAGTTGGGGGCAGCCGGGATGTTGGCCGACCCGGCCAAAACGCGGGTGGTGATTGAAAAGCCCTTTGGCCACGACCTCACCTCGGCCCAGGAGCTGAACCGCATCGTGCAGCGGATTTGCCAGGAAGAGCAGGTCTACCGCATCGACCACTACCTGGGCAAGGAGACGGTGCAAAACCTGCTGGTCTTCCGCTTTGCCAACACCATCTTTGAGCCCCTCTGGAACCGCAACTACATCGACCATGTGCAGATTACTGTGGCGGAAACGGTGGGGGTGGAGGATCGGGCTGGCTACTACGATGCTGCCGGCGCTCTGCGGGACATGGTGCAAAACCACCTGATGCAGATCTATTGCCTCACCGCTATGGAGCCGCCCGTCTCCTTGCGCAGCGACGGGGTACGCAACGAAAAGACCAAGGTGTTGCAGGCTACCCGCCTGGCGGATCTGCGCAATGTAGCCGCGGCAGCGGTGCGAGCCCAGTACGGCCCTGGCTGGATCGCCGGCAAGCCGGTGCCAGGCTATCGCCAAGAGCCCAATGTCAACCCCAACTCGCAAACCCCCACTTACGTGGCCCTGAAATTGGAATGCGACACTTGGCGGTGGCAGGGAGTGCCCTTTTACCTGCGCACCGGCAAACGCTTGGCCAAGAAGGTCTCCGAGGTAGCCATTTACTTTAAGCAGGTGCCGCTCTCTCTTTTTCCTTCGGCAGCCCGGGAGGTGAGCCCCAACATCCTGGTGCTGCGCATCCAGCCCAACGAGGGCATCTCCCTGCGCTTTGAGGCCAAGATGCCGGGGCCGGAGATCCGCACCCGCTCGGTGGAAATGGATTTTCGCTATGGAACTGCCTTTGGGTCGAGCACCCCGGATGCCTACGAGCGCCTGCTGTTGGACTGCCTGCTGGGGGATCCCACCCTATTTACCCGCGCCGACGAGGTGGAAGCCGCCTGGCGGGTGGTGACGCCGGTGTTGTCGGCCTGGGAAGCCCAGCCCGAAGGCAATGGCGGCAGTGCCGCGCCGCCCCTGCTCACCTACGAGGCCGGCACCTGGGGGCCCAAGGCCGCTGAAGACTTGCTGGCCCAGTCGGGGCGGCGGTGGCGACGTCTCTAGTTTGTTTGAATCGCTGCCCTCACCCCCGGCCCCTCTCCCAAAGGGACGGCCCTCACCCCCGGCCCCTCTCCCAAAGGGAGAGGGGAGTTAGAGATGGTGCTCCGCGCCGCCGGCGCAAACATGCATCTGGTTGGAACCAGCCCTGGCAGGAAGGATCCCCGGTTGCTGCAGCTAACATGGGCATGACCTGTTTTTGCGTGGGTGTCATGCCGCCACTGGTATTCCGGCTACCTGTCCGGTTTTTGCTAACCTTGCCGCTGGGCCTTGCCATGGTGTTGGGGGTAGGGAGAGGGGATCCCGCTCGAGCCCAGGTATTGCTGCACCTTCCCCTGCCCAATGGGGAGTTGATGCGGGCCCAGGCCCTGCAACTGGCCACTGACTCGCTGCGGCTGGCCCAGTTTGGCCAGACAGAAGAGGCGCTGCGCCGCCTGCAACTGGCGGTGGCCATGGTGCCCAACTCCTCCGAGCTGCTCTATGTTTTGGGCAACGTCCACCTGGAGCGGGGAGACTACGCCCAGGCGGTGCAAGCGCTGCAGAAGGCCCGCGCCCTGGCTACCGACGACGCCGATATTCTCTACTCGCTGGGAGCGGCTTACTTGCGGCAGGGCAGCTACTTTGCCGCCGCCGAGGCTTTGGAACGGGCTGTGGCCCTGCAACCGGATAACCCCAACGCCCGCTTCCAACTGGGCAATGCTTATCTAATGCTGGATCAGTGGGATCCCGCCCGGCGGGAATATGAGAAGACCCTGGAGTTGGATCCCGCCTATTGGCCGGCCATGAACAACATCGGCTTGGTGGACTACGAGCAGGGAGATCTCGACGCTGCTATCGAGCGCTGGGAACGCACGATAGAGATGAACGACTCTGTGGCAGAGCCCTACTTGGCCTTGGCGACCGCTCTCTACATTCGGGGAGAAACCGGACGAGCCGAGGAGCTGGGGGCAAAGGCCATGCGCCTGGATCCCAGCTATGCCCGGCTAGAAGTGCTGCGGGAGAACCTGTGGCGGGAGAAGCTGCTGCGGGATGTGCAAGTTCTCCTGCGCAGCCGCCCCGTTGCCGAGGCTCTGCAGCAAGCTGCCGTCGAGCAGTTCAACCGGCAGATGGGGCTCTCAGAAGAGTAGGCTCAGGGGCCGCCCAAGGCAGCTTGGGCCGGGGATCCCGCGCCCATCCGTTCCTGCAGCCTCTCAACCTTGGCCCGGATCCGCTCGGCAATCCCAGCGCTGTTCAAGCCCAGATCCGCCAAGGACTCCTCAGGAGTGGCATGTTCCACCCACACATCCGGCACCCCCAGGCGCAACAAAGGCACCCGGATATCGGCATCCAGAAGGGCTTCCCCCACTGCCGAGCCAAACCCGCCCATGAGGCAGCCCTCTTCTACTGTCACCACCAGGCGGCTCTGTTGGGCCAGGGGCAGGATCAGCTCGGTATCCAGAGGCTTGGCGAAGCGGGCGTTGACCACAGTGGTGGCAATGCCGTGTTCCTTCAAAATCTCCGCCGCCTGCAAACTGGGATGCACCATCGATCCATAGGCCAGGATCAGCACCTCGCCGCCGCTGCGCAGCACCTCTGCTTTGCCGATGGGAATGGGCTCCCACCCTTCCTCTGCCAGGGGCACCCCCACGCCGGAGCCACGCGGGTAGCGCATGGCAATGGGGCCTTGGGTGTACTGGATCCCGGTCACCACCATGCGCTGCAGCTCCGCCTCGTCTTTGGGGGCCATCAGCACCATCTCGGGAATGCAGCGCAGATAGGCAATGTCGTACATGCCCTGGTGGGTTGGGCCATCGGCTCCCACCACCCCTGCCCGATCCAAACAGAAGAAGACCGGCAACTTTTGGATGCAGACATCGTGGATGATCTGGTCGTAGGCCCGCTGCAGGAAGGTGGAGTAAATGGCCACCACCGGGCGCATCCCCTCGCAGGCCATGCCGGCAGCCAACGTGACGGCGTGCTGCTCGGCGATCCCCACATCTATAAACTGATCCGGCAGCTTTTCCTTGAGTTTGTCTAGGCCGGTGCCAGTGTCCATGGCCGCCGTAATGCCGATAATGCGAGGATCCCGCTCCGCCAGCTTGCAAAGGGCGTGGCCAAAGACCTTGCTGTAGCTGGGGGGCTTGGGCTTGCTGGGTGGGTAGGGCTTGCCGGTGGCCAGGTCAAAGCGGGATTGGGCGTGATACCCCACCTGCTCCGCTTCCGCTGGCGGGTAGCCCTTGCCCTTGACTGTGGCCACATGCACCAGCACCGGCCCAGAGATGCCGTGGGCCAACTCAAAGGCATCCAACAATTCTGCCAAGTTGTGCCCGTCCACCGGCCCCACGTAGGTAAAGCCCAGCTCCTCAAAGATGATGCCCGCCTTGTTGTTTTGCACGGCAGTAACCAGCTTCACCGTCTCCTTGAGGCGGTCGATTTCCGGGCTGAGGCTGGATCCCAGCAGGGGCAGATTTTTCAGTTGCTCCTCTAGGCTGTCGGCCAAAAACTGCACCGGTGGGCTGAGGCGCAGGCGGTTTAAATAGCGAGGGATCGCCCCCACGTTGGGAGAAATCGACATGCCGTTGTCGTTGAGGATCACCATCAGGTTGGTCTTGGGCAGGTGCCCGGCGTGGTTGATCGCCTCATAGGCCATGCCCCCAGTCAGAGCACCATCCCCAATGATGGCCACCACCTTGAAGTTGTCCCCCCGCCGATCCCGAGCGATGGCCATGCCCAAGGCCGCCGAGATGCTGGTGGAGGCGTGGCCGGCCCCGAAGTGGTCGAAGCGGCTCTCGCTGCGCTTCAGGTAGCCGGAAATCCCCCCTTTCTGGCGCAGCGTGTGAAAGTTGTGATACCTGCCGGTGAGCATTTTGTGGGCATAGGCTTGGTGGCCCACATCCCAAATCACCTTGTCGCGATCCAGGTCAAGGGTCTTGTAGAGGGCCAGGGTCAGCTCCACCACGCCCAACCCTGGTCCCAGATGGCAGCCGACTGGGGAGTTGGCAGCCGTTTGCAAGTGCTTTTCGCGAATCTGGCGGGCTAGGCTGCGCAACTGGCTGAGGTTCAGGGCTCGAAGCTGGTTGGGATGAGTGATGTCACTCAGGTGCATAGGGGACTCGTCCTTCCGGTGTGATCTCACTCTAGATCATTTTCTGGGCGGGTTTTGTTGCCATCCCACTTTGGAAAACGCCGGGATCCCCTGGGCCAAGGGCAGTGAGATCCTGAGAGGGAGCACCAAGGAGCTCATGCAAGGGTTAGCATCGCACAAGGCCCTCGGCTGCTTTGGACTGAAGGCCTATTCGCAATTGGTTTCTCTCTTTTTGTTAGCCATGAAAATCGCCGCCAACATCACCCAGCTCATCGGTCGTACCCCCCTGGTGCGGCTTAATCGGATCCCTCAATCCGAAGGGTGTCTGGCTGAGATTGTAGTGAAATTGGAGAGTTTTAACCCTGCCGCCTCGGTGAAAGATCGCATCGCCGTGAGCATGATCGAGGCTGCCGAACGAGCTGGCTTGATCACCCCCGGCAAGACCATCTTGGTGGAGCCCACCTCTGGCAATACCGGCATTGGCCTGGCCATGGCTGCTGCTGCCAAGGGTTACCGGCTGATCATCGTTATGCCTGAGAGCATGAGCCTGGAGCGGCGACTGCTGTTGAAAGCCTACGGGGCAGAGGTGCATTTGGCCAGCAGCGCCGGCGGCATGGGGGAGGCCATCTGGAAGGCCGAAGAGATCGTGCGCCGCACCCCCAACGCTTACATGCTGGGCCAATTCGCCAATCCCGCCAACCCCCAGATTCATAACCAAACCACCGGCCCGGAAATTTGGGAGGATACCGATGGCCAGGTGGATATCCTGGTGGCAGGGGTAGGCACCGGCGGCACCATCACGGGGGCGGGCGAGTTTCTGAAGGGGAAAAAACCGGCCATTCGACTGGTGGCCGTTGAGCCCAAGGCCAGTGCTGTCCTCAGCGGCGGGCGGCCTGGCTTTCACCGCATTGAAGGGATCGGAGCAGGATTTGTGCCCGATGTGCTGCGGCGCGACCTGCTGGATGAGGTAATTGCAGTGGAAGATGAGGAAAGCATGATCTACAGCCGCCGCCTGGCCAGGGAAGAGGGGATCCTCTCCGGCATTTCCACCGGAGCTGCCTTGGCGGGAGCCATCCAGGTGGGGCGGCGACCGGAAAACGCCGGCAAGCTAATTGTGATGATCCAGCCCAGTTTTGGCGAGCGCTACTTGAGCACGCCCCTCTTCCGCGACCTAGAGCGGGATTCTGACCGCGCGGGCGGGCCGGTCGGGGATCCCAGCAGTCTTGGACCATCCAACCCAGGCCAAAAGCTCCAGTAATCGGCTACGTGGGGGCGACGGGGCCGCACTTGCACTTTGAGTTGTGGAAACGGACGGTGGGGCAAGGCTGGGTGGTTTTGGACGCTACCGATGACCTGCAGGT